>JAUYOW010000169.1 GCA_030697825.1 Gemmatimonadales bacterium
GGCGGTGCAGGGCGAGAGCTTCTCGTGGTTCCGGACCGAGACGCGCCTCACGGATTCCGACTTCAACTGGACGGCCGAGTTCGACGTGGGCGGCAAACACTGGGAGGTCATCGCCAACGTGGACCGCATCCCCGGCAGCCGGCCTCGGAGTGGACCGCTGGCCGACCTGCTCCGCTCCGCGCTGCATGCTCTGCACGAGGTCGTGAGTGCGGACACCACGGTACGGCATCGCCCCGTCCTAACGGCGTCCGTGCGCTTGGAGCCCGAACCAGGCGGGTTCCACGTGGTGCTCCGCGACGCTGACGTCGTCGCCGCGCTCCGGCGAGAGCGGCCCGCCACCGCGCGGTTCCGCTTCCGCCCCTGCGTGACGGATCCGGCGGATCCCTCGGCGCGTTGCGTGGACGAGCAGATCACCCTGAGCTATCCCTAGCTCGATGACCGGCGGCACAGGCGCGTCGGCACACCGCCTCACAGGCGCGCATGCGCACGGGCGCAAGGCTGCCGCGCTGCGCACGCTGCTTCTGTGCGCCTGCTGCGCCGGTGCGCCTGTGCCCGCTCTGGCCCAATGCCCCGACGGCACCCCGCCCCCGTGCGCGGGTGCGCGAGCCCGCGCGACGACGCGCGTTCCACCCCCGCCCGCCGAGCGCGGTCGCCGCTTTCTCATCCTGCCCTTCCGGAACCTCTCCCGCTCGCCCGAGCACGAGTGGCTCATCGAGGGCTCCACCACCATGCTGGGCGACGCGCTGGCGCGCTGGCGCGAGATCACCGTGGTGCGCGACGACCAGCTCTACCCGTCCCTGCGCCGGGGCGGCTTGGTGCCCGGCACCGTGATGGATCCGGCGCGGGTGCGGCGAGTCGCGGAGGAGACCGGCGGCTGGACCGCGGTGACGGGCGACGTGATCGCGACTGGAGGTCGGGTGCGCGTCAGCGCGCGCGCCTACGACGTGGTCACCAGCCGCGAGCTGGTGCGCGCCGCCGAAGACGTGCCCGCCGGCGGCGACGTGCGGCCCGCCTTCGAGCGCATCGGCACCGCCCTGCTGCGGACCGCCGGGCTCGGCACGGCCAGCGTGGACTTGGGCGCCACCACGACGCGCTCGCTCGACGCCTACCGGGCCTACCTCCGCGGCGTCGGGTTCGCCTCGCGCGCCCAGTACCGCCGCGCGCGCGAGGCGCTGCTCGAAGCGGTGCGGCTCGACAGCACGTTCGCCAAGCCCTACGTGACGCTGGCCCTGGCGTCCCTGTTCATCAACCCGCTCGGCGCCCTCTTGGAGCCGCAGAGCGCGGCCCAGCGCTATGCCGCGCGCGCCGTGCAGCTCGGCGCGCAACTGCCGCCCGCCGACCGGGAGGTGGCGGTGGCCTTGAGCGGGTTGCTCGAAGGACGGTTCTCGGCGGCGCGGCGCACGCTCGAGCGGCTCGTGGCGGCCGACTCGAATGACATCAATGCGCTGGGCATCCTGTCGCTGCTCGAGTGGTTCGATCCCATCCTGGTTCCCGTGGGAGCCGGCGAGCGGCCGCGTGGCTCACTCAACCGCACCAACCGTTTCGCGCAGCGCGTGCTCGAGTTGGACCCGGGGGGCCACGGGGCATTCATCCCGCTGGTCGCCGCGCACCTGCTGGCCGCGGGCGACTTGCCGGGCTTCGTGGTCGGCGTGCGCCGCGAGGCCGGCTCGTTCCAAGCGACGTTCTTTCAGGGGACCCCGCGTCTGTTCATCCCGATCCTGCGTGACAGCTTCGAGCTGGTGCCCGCCGAGTCGCTCGGCGCATGGCCGGCCAAGACGCTCTCGGCGGCGCGGCGGCGGGCATTGGACGCGGCGCGCGCCTGGGCGGACCGCTGGCTGACGGTCGGCCCCGCCGAGGGGGAGGCCCACGCCACCGCCGCCCGGGTGTTCGAGCGGCAGGGCGATCTCGAGCGCGCCTTGCGCGAGCTCGCGATCGCGGACTCGCTGGGCGTCGAGGCGGGTCTGACGATCGTGGGTGCCCGGCGGCTGGCACTGCTCGGCAAGCTGGGTCGTTATGCGGCGGCGCATCTCGTCGCGGACGGCTTGTGGACGGGCGGGCTCTTTTCCGGGCTCTTTCCCTTGCCGACCGACCAGACCGAGGCGCTGGCGTGGACGTTCAATCTGTTCCTGATGCGGGGTGAGTTCGGGCGCGCCGACTCGGCGGTCGGCGTCATGGCGGCAGCGCTCCAAGGGCTCGGCATTCTCCCCGATTCGGCGTTCGCCGCCGCCACGGCAATCCCCCTCGTCGCGGGATCGCCGGTGCGGCCCATCTGGCAGCTCGAGCTCCCGGCGGCCTTCCGCGCCGACGTGATGGACAGCGTGTGGGCGCGGCGCGAGCGGGTGCCGGCCCAGACTCGCGTGGGGCGCGCCCTGCCGACGCTCCAGCGGCTCGCGAGCGCCGCGGGGGTCGCGGACAGCGCGCTCGCCGGGCGGGTTCGCGCCGCGCCGTGGTATCAGGGGCCGAGGTGAGCTGCCGCGTGCCGCCCCGGGCTGAGGCCCGGGCTAGGCAAAGGCGAGTCCTGAAGGACGGGCCTTCAGGGCCTGCCTTACGCCGCACCCGCTCGGCGCTGGTTTCACGCCACGGCTTGCGCATATGATATCATGATGTAATGATGACGCCATGAGTGCCAAAGTCAGAACGCAGGTTCAGCTGGAGCGCCGCCAGTACGAACATCTGAAACGTCTCGCCTACGAGCGCCATAAATCGCTCTCGGCGGTGCTGCGCGACCTTCTGGACGAGGCTCTTGGGGCCGGGCGTCAGAAGCCGGCGCTGGTGAGGGAAGTTCGCCTCGCCCTGGTCGGCACCGGCAAGGACGTCGACGGCCGGCGCGACGTGGCGCGTGAGCATGACGACTACGCCTACGGGCGCCGACAGCCGTGAGCGTGTTCGTGGACACGTCGGCCTGGCTCGCCCTCGCGTCGGCGGGAGACCAGGACCACGCGGCCGCCCGGAAGGCCTACGCGGAGCTGGTCGCCAGAGATGAGCGGTTCATTACGACGTCCTATGTGCTCGCCGAGACGATGGGGCTCATTCAGCACCGGCTGGGCTGGAAGCCGCTGGAGCTGTTCGCGGCTGTAGCCCAGACCTGCGACGTGGCGTGGATGGACGGCGCGCGTCATCGCGCGGCGGAGGATCTCCTGTTCCAGCGCCGGAAACGGCGGGTCAACATCGTGGACGCCGGCAGCTTCACCGTCATGCGGGAGCTGGGCCTCGAGACCGCCTTCGCGTTCGACGCCGACTTCGCGCGCGAGGGCTTCAAGGTGGTGCCGGCATGAAGCGAGCGCGCGTTCCGACAGAGTCCGCGCCTGAAGCCGGTGCTCGGTGCGGCGCCAAAGCGGCTGTAGCTGCGGCTCCGCCTCTGCGGCTGAAGGCGCGTACCGGGGCGTCGCTTCAGCGACAGTCCTTTCGCCGAGTCGCAACATCAATCTCGTGGCGCGCGCTGTTCCTGTGCGTCTGCGCGTCTGGCGCGTCTGCGCGTCTGGCTTTCTCCCAGTGTCCCGACGGCACGCCGCCGCCCTGTGCGGGCGCGCGGCCCGCCGCCCCGTCGCAGGCCAGCATCGCGGTGCTGCCGTTCGCCAACCTCTCACGCGATTCCGCCGACGTCTATCTGGCCGAGGGCCTCACCGAGGAGTTGATCTCGCGCCTGGGTGCCGTCGCTCGCTTGCGCGTCCCGGGCCGGAGCGTGGTGGTGCGCGCGCAGGCGGCGGTCGCGGATCCGCAGGCGCTCGCGCGCCGGCTCGGCGTCAGGTATCTCGTCGAGGGCAGTGTCCGTCGCGGCGGGAACCGGCTCCGGGTCTCGGTGCGTTTGCTACGCGCCGCGGACGGTGTGCGGGTCTGGGGCGAGGACTACAACCGCGGACAGGAAGACCTCCTCGATGTCCAGGAGACCATCGCACGCGAGGTCGCCACGAATGTGGCCGGCCAGCTCCTGCCCGGTGAGCGCAGCGTCCTGGTGGCACGGCCGACGCGCGACCCCGCGGCGTGGGACCACTTCCTGCGCGGCAACCACGCCCTCGGCACCCGCAGCGCGGGCTCGCTCGCGGCCGCGATCCGCGAGTACCACCGGGCGCTTGCGCTGGACTCGACCTTCACCGCCGCGCAGGCACGCATCGCCTACGCCTACGTGCTGGCAGGCCTGTACGGCCTCGAGGGCATCCCGGCCGACAGCGCGGCGGTGCGCGCCGAACGCGCCGCACAGCGCGCGCTGCTGCTCGACCAGAACTCGTCCGACGCCTGGCTGGCGTGGGGCTGGCTCCGCGCCGGCACCAACACCGCCAGCGGCATGCGTGAGGCGCGCTCGGCCCTCGAGCGCGCCGTCCGCCTCGACCCCCGCAACGCCGAGGCGCACCATCAGCTGGGACAGGTCCTGACGTTCCTCGGTCAGGACTCCGCCGCCGTCGCCACGTACGAGCGGGCCCTGGCCATCGATCCGCTACGCGCGCAGACGCTCTACGAGTTGTCCCTCGTACTCTCCTTCTCGCACCGGTGGGTCGTCACCCTCCGCCTGGCCGACTCGGCCGTGGCCGAGAACCCGCTGCTGTGGCGCGCCCGCGTCGGGCGCGCCCGCGCCCGGCTCGCGACCGGCGACGCGCGCGGCGCTCTCGAGGACGCCCGGCGCGCCCACGAGCTGGGCAGCGGCATCGCCGTCTACGACGCGCTGACGGTACTGGTCGCCGCCGCCGCTGCCCTCGGTGACACCGCGAGCGCGCGCGGCTACCAAGCCGCGTTCGAGGCTGCCCCGTCCGCCGATTTCGCGCGCGGGATGCTCGCCACTGGCCCGGCTATCGGCAGGATCGCGCTCGGCGACCGTGAGGGCGCGATCGCGATGCTCCAGACGATCCCGCCGTCGGTCATCTACTCCTGGATCCTGCGCTACCCGGAATTCGACCCGATCCGCGCCGATCCCCGCTTCCAGCGCATCGAGGCCGCCGCGCGCGCCGCGCCGTGACCCTCACTGCCTGGCTCCTCTTCGCCGTCGCCGCTCTCCTGGCCGGCGGTCTGGCCCTGTGGACCACCCGCGCCACCGGGGCCGTGGTGCGCGCCCGCTTCCGCCGCTGGGCCCGCCACACCGTCCGCGACTTCCAGGCCCGCATCGCCCGCTTCAAGCTGGTCTCCCGCCGCGCCATCCACGACGAGTTGATCCTCGACCCCGTCGTCACCGCCGCGATGCGCGAGCACATGAAAGAGAAGAAGATCAGCGAGCTCGACGTGCGGGTCCGCGTCGAGCACTACATCGACGAGATACTCCCCTTCTTCAACGTCCTCTCCTACTACAAGCTCGGCTACAACCTCGCCAAGCTGACGCTCAACCTGCTCTACAAGGTGACCATCGAGTACCAGGACGACGAGGCGCTGAACCGCATCCCAAGAAAAGACGTCGTCGTCTACCTGATGAACCACCGCTCCAACGCCGACTACGTCGTCGTCGCCTACGTGCTGGCCCGGGGCGTCGCGGTGAGCTACGCGGTGGGCGAGTGGGCGCGCGTCTGGCCGCTCGAGACAGTCTTCAAGTCGTTCGGCTCCTACTTCATCCGCCGCCGCTACAAGGAGCCGCTCTACCACGCCGTGCTCCAGCGTTACATCCAGCTCATCACCCGCCACGGCGTCACCCAGGGGATCTTCCTGGAGGGCGGCCTCTCGCGCGACGGGAAGTTCCGGCCCGCCAAGATCGGTCTCCTCGACTACATCGTGGGGACCGTGCGCGACGAGGGATTCGACCGCGACATCTGGTTCGTGCCGGTCGCCATCAACTACGACCGTACGCTGGAGGATCGGTCACTCATCCGCGAGTGCCTCGACGAGTCACTCCGCGAGCCGCGCCGCAAGCAGCTCTTCGCCGTGACCAACTACCTCTTCTTCAACACCGTGCGCTTCCTCACCGGACGGCTGAAGCGCTACGGGCGCGCCGCGGTCAACTTCGGCACACCGCTCTCCCTCAAGAACTGGCTCGCGAGGCAGGACGGCGACGTGCTCGGACTGGTCAGGGCGGAGCGGCTGCCGCACGTGCAGCGGCTCGCCGACGAGGTGCTGGAGCGCATCAAGGGCGTGATCCCCGTGACGCCGGTGGCGCTCGCCTCCGCTGCGCTGCTCTCCTTCGAGCGCGACACGGTCCCGCTCACCGACGTGCTCGAGCGGATGCAGGACTACCGCGACCACCTCCTCGAGACGAACTCCAAGGTGGTACGCGCCGACCGCGAGATCGCCGAGACGTGGGAACGGGCGAGGCTGATGTTCCGCATGCGGCGAACCGTGCTCGTCGAAGGCGCCACCGTGGTCGTCATGCCCCGACAGCGGCCGCTCCTCGAGTACTACGCCAACTCGATCCGCCACTTCTTGCCGGCCCACCCACGGTCGGAAGGATTGATGACTCCCGCATTCGACACCGGTGAGATCGAGGTAGCGTACAAGCTGAAGCCCCCTCCTGCGCCTCCGGCGCGCGCCGGCTAGGCTTCCGCCATGACCGCCGGCGACCTCCCCCGCTCCACCGCCGATTTCGAGGACCGGTCCGACGCGCTGGCCGAGTTCGTGCGCGCGGCCGGACGGGCGCCGCGCCTCCTCCCCGCCGACGACGACAGCGCGGGTTGCCCGCTCTTCCACGCCCTCGCGGCGCTCCAATGGACCGGCGAGACCGGACTCGTGCAGCCCTCCGACCGGCTCCACGCCGTCTGGTTCGCCGGGGAGACCTCCGCCACTGTGATCGAGCGCGAGGTCGGGCCAGAAACGGTCTACCGCTACTTCGGGCCGAAGGTCGAAACGCCGCAACACGCTCCGGTGGACGGCAAGCAGGTGGTGGACGAGCCGTTCGTGAGGGGGTACGAATTCACCGAGCGGTGGAACGCGATGGCGCACTTCCAGGTCACGACCCAGGGGGCCGGCGCCCTGGTGTCCTTCCTGTCGCCGCGGGCGCCGGAAATCGAGCACGTACGCCGCTGGCTGCTAGAGCTGTTCCAGGGCCCCGTCCCCGAAGGCGCGGATCATCTGCACGCCGCCTGGTTCAGCGCCGTCGGAGCGGGGTTCCTCTTCCCGCCCGCCGCGTTCGCCAGCGACCGCAAGCGCGGGTGGACGTACGTGGAGCTCGGAGGAGGGGAGCGGGGAGCGGGGAGCGGTACCGATTGATGCGCAAGGAGGCGCACGGACTCCGCGACGAAGATCCAAAGGTACCGCTCCCTGTTCCCCTCCCAAGAACACGACGGCCCGGCTGAGTTTCCCCAGTCGGGCCGTCGCCGGAGCAGTTACCCGGAGCCGAAGGATTGCTCCTTCGTTTTTCTCCCACGAGCCACCGGTTGTCTTGTCAGGTTCCCGGTAGGGCTGGCAGAAGCTCCGGCTTCCATCCCCACACAACATGGCCATGCCACGCGGTTCACTGCGCCGAGCGCTTCGGGTCGTGCCGGATCGCGGACCGGCCTCCCGCACTGCACCCCGCTGCGCCACGGCGGGGTGGACGAGGCGCGCGATTGGCCTCGCCTACCCGGGTCGGTGGGTACTCCTGGGATCGACGGACGCCTGAGCCCTTTGTTGCTTCGGCATCCTCCCCCAAGCTACCGCTCGGGCCCATCAGCAGGCGTTGATCGAGCAGAGCCCAATCCCTTCCCCGCTGACGACGCGCCAAATATAGAATCGTCGAAGGGGCACGCAAGTGCCGGATTTGCTTCGGGTTACGCGGCTTCGTGTGGGCAACGATGTGGACTCCAAACCCCATGACTCGAATGAGTTCGACCAGCTTTCCCCACGGTGTCGAAATGTGGACTGGGAAACCTTGTGGACGATATCGCTTGCCGGCCCTCTACACTGTCGCTACGGTTCGGCGCCCTTACACTCACTCATCTACGGACGACCACCGATGAAGAGTCTTTTCTTGAGCCTGGCGATCCTGGCGACGCTCGCTTCAGCCGCGCGCGGCCAGCGCGCGGCGCCTCCCGAAGCGCGCGTCACCGCCGCGCTCCGTGCCCACGACATCAGCTCGCGGCTGCACTTCCTCGCCGACGACCTGCTGGAGGGACGCGGCACCGGCGCGCGGGGCGGGGAGATCGCCGCGCAGTACATCGCCGCGCAGTTCATGGGCATGGGAATCGAGCCGGCGGGAGACAGCGGCACGTACTTCCATCACGTCCCTATCATCACTCTGGTCCCCGCGCCCGCCTTCGAGGTGACGGGCGGTGCCCCCGCTCGGACCCTGCGCTACGCCGACGAGTACGTCGCGTGGGCGGAGCGCTCCGAGCGCCTGGTGAGCGCGAGCGGCGAGCTGGTATTCGTCGGCTTCGGCATCACCGCGCCCGAGTGGCAGTGGGACGACTACAAGGGCATGGACGTGCGGGGGAAGATCCTCGTCATGCTGGTCAACGATCCCGGACTCCGCGACCCGTCGATCTTCCGCGGGCGCATTCTAACGTACTACGGCCGCTGGACCTACAAGCTCGAGGAAGCCGCGCGGCGGGGCGCCGCCGGAGTGCTGCTCGTCCACAATGACACGATGGCCACCTACGGGTGGAGCACCGTGCGCAACTCGTGGACGGGGGATCAGGTCCGGCTCGACCGGCCTCCGACGTCGCTCTCGTTCGCGGGATGGATCACTCAGGGCGCCCTGGCCGATCTGATGCGCGCGAAGGGACTCGAGCTCGGGCAGCTGATGAATTCCGCTGCCCGGCGAGACTTCCGACCGGTCGCCACCGGCATCGAGCTGCGCGGTACCGTCCGCTCTGCGATGCGGCGCACCACCACCGCGAACGTTGTCGGGCGGCTGGCCGGGAGCGACCCTGCGCTCCGCGACGAAGTCGTAATGATCAGCTCGCACTATGACCACATCGGCGTCGCGCAACAGCCGGTGAACGGCGACTCGATCCTGAACGGCGCCTTGGACAACGCCTCGGGAGTGGCCACGATCCTCGCGGTGGCCGACGCGTTCGTCCGCACCGGTGTGAGACCGCGCCGCTCGCTCCTCTTCGTGGCCGTTGCCGCGGAGGAGAAGGGCCTCCTCGGTTCGCAGGCGCTCGCCGAGCGGCCACCGGTCCCGCTCGCCCTGGTCGCCGCGGTGCTCAACTTCGACGTAGCGAACCTGTTCGGCGCTACCCGCGACATCGCGGTCCTGGGCGGCGACCAGTCCAGCCTCGGTCCCGTCTTCGATCGCGCCGCGCGCGGCGAGCGACTACGCGTCAAGGTCGATCAGGGCTCGCTCCTCCGGGGGTCGTTCTTCCGGTCCGACCACTTCCCACTGGCACGCGCCGGCGTGCCCGCGCTCTCGTGGGAGCACGGCAACGAGTACGTGGGGAAGCCGGCAGGATGGGGCGAGGAGGCGTGGGAGACCTTCAACCGCGACCGCTACCACCAGGTGACCGACGAGATCCTGCCCTGGTACACGATGGAAGGGGCCTTGCAGCAGGCGCGAGTGCTGGTGCGCGTCGCATTGGCGGTCGGCAACGCCACGGCGCAGCCGGTCTGGAATCCCTCATCGGAGTTTCGCGCGGCCGGAGAACGGCGGGCGGGACCTCCAACGCCCTTCTTGCTTCGACACTCTACCGCGGCGCCGCGCCGGCATACGGCGGGTTCCGCGGCAACCCTGGCGGCACGGTGAGCCGGCGAGCCGCCGGCAGCGCCGCGTTGAGCGCGATCACGAAAGTGCGGTCCTTCTCGTGCACGTTCCGGATCTGGGCGTACCACTCCCGGTAGAACGAGCGGGCCGAAGATTCGTACTGCTGCTGCCACGGCTGCCACCGCGTGGGGGCGGCTATCATGCTGGCGACGTTGTCGCATTCGGCCGTGGCCTGAAGATCCGAGAGTGCCGTGTCGAGCCCGGCCGCGGCGCGCTGGAGGGCGAGATCGGCGCTCAGGCTGTCCCTGACCGCGCTCACGGCTTCGGCATACGTCGTGAGGTCCCAGTGCAGGTCGCGGCAACGCCGCCAGCGATCGCGCTCGCGCTGCGACAACGACGCGGTATCCGCCGCACCGCCCAGCGGTTGTCCCGAGGTGTTCCGGAACACTCCCACCAGCGTGATGATCGTCGAGTCGAGCATCTGGGCCGCCCGCCGCGCGTACTCGAGCCGTGCCGGCATGGCGCCACCGGTGAACGGCGCCATCGCCAGCCCTGCCGTGAAGCCGCTAGAAGCGGCGGGCTGCGCGGCGTCCGGCGCAGAGGCTGGTGGTTCCGCACGCGGCGCCGGCTGCGCGGCCTGCGGAGTTACCAGACTGGGACGCCCGGCGGCGGCAGTTGGGGTAGGCGCCGGCGCGGCGGGTTGGGCCGCGGCCCCTGGCTGGCCCACTAGTGTCGGCGTGGGGCGACGGCCCTTCAGTCCTGCGGACGGGGTGACGGTGTCGCGTTGAGCAGGGGTCGCGGCGGCGCCGCTCAGCGGGCATCCGTTCGCATCCACCCGGCTGCCACGCGGCGTGTTAGGACAACGGTCCTGAAGGTTCGGCACTCCGTCGCCGTCGAGATCGCCGAGGTTCTGTTGAGCGTTGAGCGACGACGCGAGAGCAGCGGCGACCAACGCCGAGACCACGAGCACTTTTAGTCGGTTCACGGAACCACCCCGAAGAACGGCGTATGGCTAGAAATAACGCCGTGGGGCTTCATTTGCCAGTTGATGTCTCCCTCGCAACGGGTGATCACGGTCACCCAGGCGCTCATTCCAAATCCCCTCCCGGGGACGCCGGGACCGGCCGAAAGGAGCGTCCCAGACCGCAACAAAGGGATCCGCGTTGCGGTGATTTGGTACCCAACTTTTTTTCGGACCTCGCCATATTGTCCTCGACGCGCGGTGGGCCTGCCCGGCGGATGCAACCCGCGAATGGGCCACCGCCCGAATGCGCAGACGATACCCACCGCGCGTCAGCCCACCGTCAGGGTGGTTGGGAATGCGGGGCAGCAACCCGCGAAGTGCGCACGCGGCAAAGACATGCGAATAGGGGCCTTGCGCCTGCTGGAGTCTTGCGCCGCCCGCGGGGACGGCCATACCATTAGCCGTCCCTCGACCACTTTGGCGGCCCGATCGCCCCAATCAATAGCTTCCTGACCGGCCTCCGCGGCCACCACGTTGGCACAGCGGCCGCCGTTCTCCTCACCCTCCTGGCCGCGGCCGCCTGCCGACGCACCGGGGACCCACTGCTGATAGGGATCGCGGGGCCGTTCTCCGAGCCTCGGGGTCGCTCCATGCTTCTCGCCGCGCAGCTCGCGGTCCGCGAGATCAACGCCGCCGGAGGAGTCGGCGGACGCCAGCTCCAGCTCGAGGTCGAAGACGACTCGGCGCAGACGACGCGCGCCATCGCCATCGCGGTCCGACTGCGCGACAACCCGGACGTCATCGCGGTCGTCGGCCATCTCACGTCCGGCACGACGATCGCGGCGGCGGACATCTACAACTCGGGATCGAACCCGGTCGTCGAGATCTCCCCGTCGGCGTCCAACCCCGACCTCACCGGCATCGGCCGCTACACGTTCCGCGTCTGCGCGACCGACCTGGCACACGGGGTAGAGCTCGCGCGCTTCGCATACCAGAAGCTCGGGGCGCGGAACGCCGCCGTTCTCTACCTCAACGACGACTACGGGCGCGGCATACTCGGTACTTTCTCGGACGAGTTCCGGCGTCTGGGCGGCGCCATCGACGAGCGTGACCCGTACCTCGGCTCCACCAGCGACTTCGGCCCGTACCTGGAGCGCATCCAGCGCGCCGGCCGCGCTCAGGTGCTGATGGTCGCGGGAGACCGCGCGAGCGCGGCGGTCGTTCTCAGGCAGGCGCGGCAGCGCGGCATCACCCTGCCAGTGATGGGAGGCGACGCGCTGTCCGGGATCCAGAGCGAGGGCGCGGTCGCCGAGGGCGTGTATCTGACGTCTAACTACCTGCCTGACCGCCCGGGGGGGGGCGAGCTGAACGCCGCGTTCCTGCGCGCTTACGCCGCGGCCAACAACGGCGAGGTGCCCGACCACCGTGGCGCCGGAGCTTACGACGCGATCCATCTCATCGAGCGGGCGATCAGGAACGGCGGAACGTCGCGCGCGGCCGTCAGGGATGCGCTCGCGGCCATCGACGAGGGGCACCCGTTCGAGGGCGTGACGGGCCGCATCGGGTTCGACGACCGCGGAGACGTGCCCCACAAGGGCGTGGTCGTGGGCGTGGTGCGCGAGGGCCGCATCGTTCCGGCGGACAACCCATGAAGCTTCCGACCTGGGATGGCTTCCGGACGATTCGAGTGCGCCTCATCGCGGGCCTCGGGCTGCTCGTGGCCGGTGGAGTGGTCGCCGCGCTCTTCGGCATCGGCGCGCTTCGCCTGATGACTAATGACACCATCGCCCGCCTCGACGCCCTGCGCGAATCGGCGGACATCAACGCTTCCCTCCAGAGCGGCGTCCTGAGCGAGATCACCGCCGCCGAACGCTACCTGGCAGCGCCGAGTCCTGAGCTGCGGGCGCGCTTCGACAGCGTCGGGCTGGCAACGCACGCGCTCCGCCGGCGCTATCACCGCCTGGCCCAGCTCACCACCGCTGACCTAGTCCTGATCAACAGCATCGGGAAGCTCCAGTCCGCGCTGGAAGTGAGCTACGCGATGACGCAGGCCCTGGCCGACCTGGGCCGCGGCGACGAAGCACGGGCGATGGCGGGCAATGCGCGCGCAGCCGCGAATCTCATCGCCCAAGGCATCGAGAACCTCTCCCTGCGCGAAAGGCAGCGCTCCTCGCTGGCCGCAGGCGAGCTGGGGCGCACCGCATCTCAGCGCCAAGGCTTCCTGGTGGTGCTCCTCGTGGCCACCGCAGCGATCGGTGTCTCACTCGCGGTGCTGACCCTCAGGGCCGTGCAGGCGCCGCTGGGCAAGCTGGTGCGCGCCGCCGAACGCCTCGGGCAGGGCGACCTCCGCTCCGTGGACCCGGGCCGGATGGCCACGGAGTTCGCCCTCCTCGCCAACGCGTTCACGAACATGGCGGAGCGGCTGCACGGGATCGTGGCCGAAGTGGTGCAGGAGTCGGAGCGGATCGCGTCCTCGGCGGGCGACCTGTCGGCGATCTCGGAAGAGCTCGCGGCATCGTCCGGCGAGATCTCCACCTCGATGGTCGAGATCGCGAGCGGGGCGGAGCAGCAGTCGGCCAGGCTCAAACAATCCGGCCAGACTGCCGCGGAGCTGCGCGCCGCGGCCGGCGAGAACGCGGCCGCCGCCGAACGCGTGGCATCCCTCGGCGCGGAGATCCGCATCGTCGCCGGCAAACACAAGCAGGACGTCCAGGGCGCGCTGGGCGCGCTACTCGGCGTGCGCTCCGTGGTGCGCGCGTCCGCGTCCGAGGTGGCCGAGTTGGCGCGCTCCAGCGAGGCGATCGACGAGTTCGTCGCGCTGGTCAAGCGCATCGCCAGCCAGACCAACCTGCTCGCGCTCAACGCGGCCATCGAAGCCGCGCGCGCGGGCGAGCACGGCCGCGGCTTCGCCGTCGTCGCCGAGGAAGTGCGCAAGCTCGCCGACGAGAGTGCGGCGGCGGCGGAGCAGGTCACCGAGACGCTGCAGTTCATCCGCAAGCAGGTGGAACAGGTGACGCGGACGATGGAAGAGGGTGTCGAGAAGGTTCAGGGCGTCGAAACGGTGTCGCAGGCCGCGGCGCGGGGGCTCGAGGAGATCGTCGCCTCCGTAGCCGGCGTGGAGGATGCGGCCCGGGCCGTGGCCCGGACCGCGGCGACCAACCGGCGCGCCGCCGAGGAGATCCAGTCAGTGTCGGCCTCGGTGTCCGCGCAGGCTGCCAAGCACGCCACGGCCGCCGAGTCAGTGACGGCGGCAGCCGAGGAACAGAGCGCTTCTACGGAGGAGATGGCGGTCGCGGCGTCAGAGATGCTGGCCGCCGCGGAGCGCCTGAGAAAGGTCGTATCGGGCTTCCGCGTCTAACTACTTCTTCTTCTTCGCCGCGCCCTTCGCCTTCGCTTTGGCCTTGGGGCGCGGTTTCGCTTTCGGCTTGTGATGCGGCTTGGTCTTCTTCGCCGCGGGCTTCGCCTTGTGCCCGGGCTTCGCCTGGTGCCCGGGCTTCGCTTTGTGCCCGAGCTTGGCCGCCGGCTGGGGCGCGGGGGCGGGCTTGGGCGCGGCGGCAGCCACGGGCGCAGGCGCGGCCGCGGGAGCGGGAGCGGGAGCGGGCTTGGGCGCGGCCGAGTGTGGCCTGCGCCCGAACGGGTGGCGCGGGGCCGCGGCCGGATGCACCGCCGGCGGCGGAGCCGCCTTGGGGGCCGGCTTCTCAGGCAGGGTCGGGTGGACCGCCTCGATCTCGGCTGCCACGCGGTCGCCCTCGTCGCTGCGGATCAGTCCGCGGCGAACGGCGTACCGGATCAATTCGTGGGCGTACTTGGGGTCGAAGGGAGCCAGTCCGGCTCCGGCGCGGGAGAGGTTAACGATCGCGTCGGCCACCGGGCTTCGAAGTACGGTGGCAATGCCGGGGACTGCTTCGAGTATGGAGGAGATGGCCCCGCTGCTGAGCTCGGTCGTCACGGCTATCTCCATGCCCGGCATCGAGTTACGCAACGAAGGGCCGCCGGAAACGGCACCTTTCGTGGAAGATGGCGGGAATCGAGCGGCAACCTAGCAGGGACCGACGGGTTCGTCAAGCAGTTGGCGCCACAGTCCCTACCCACGGAAAAGGTGTCAAACAAAAGCCCGGCAACGAGTTAACGCCACCGGGCCACAACCATCCTGGATTCGTCCTCAGGGCCGATCTGGTACTCTAGCCGGACGAGGCGCCCTCGGCTCGCGACCCCTCTGCCAGGCGTTCGGGAAGGGACGCGGACCCCGCGCGGCTCGGCGGGCGGCGTCGCGACATTCTGGGGACGCCTCAGCGCCGCATGCTGGCGGGCGGCCATGGCTCAAGCTGATGAGTCGGCCGGCGGGGGCGGGGACGTGACGGAAGCATGTCTGGTGGCGTAGGCGCGGCCGTGGCATCGGGCGGGAACAGCGAGACTGGCTACGTCGCGCTGAGGCCTGCGCAGGTGTTAGTGACGGTCAGTGGGCTTTGCGGCCGGGACGGGCATCAGCGCCCGCGCAGCTATAGTCCCAACCGGCGGAGCGGGAATGATGCCGGGGTCGCTCTGGTACGTCATTGTATTGATCGCCGCGATCGTAGACCCGTTCAGCTCCAATACCGTCCACAGGGTTCCAGGCTGATTCGGCACGAAGAACTGTTGCAGTCTAGTGCCGCCGACGTACAGATCGACTCGAGCGCCTGATAGGGCGAGCGCCGTGCTGGAAGTCGACGCGCTATTCGAGTAATCGTGGACGGAATAACGGTACACGCCACTGAGCTGCTGGGCTATGGTGATCGTTTCTGGCCCGAACGACGAGGTCTGATCTACATCCAGTGACGCATAAGGTGAGAGTGTCAGACTTCCCCTATCGGCGTAGTACACGTGGAAGCGCGTACCGCTTTCCGTGGGTCCTGTAAGGTGTGCATCGAGGTCGGACGGCGTGCTGCCCCAAGTCAGGACGATTCGCACCTGGCCCGTCGCTATCGGCGACATGATCACGTCCTGTCCGGTGATCTCGCCGTTGCCTACCACTGTACCGGTTCGTACGCCATCCGTGTAACCCGTTGCCGTCGTGCGAACCGTGTAGGTGCCCGCGGCGATTGATGTGAAGCGATAGCCACCGGTTGAGCTGGTAGTGGTTGTAGCCGTGGGTGTACCGGTCGTCGCGTTTATCCCAGCGCGGAGCTCGACCGTTGCCCCGTTTATCGGCTGGTTATTGGTCGCATCGCGCACCACACCCGAGATTGCTCCTGGGACCGAACTCGATTGGACGAGCGGGATGTTCTCAAGCGTCACAGTCTGGTTGGCCTGGACCTGGGCTCCCAGGACAGTGGCACTGACGTAGCCAGTCGCGCTGGCGACGACATCGTAGGTCCCGACCTCGAGGCTCGGGGAGGTGTAGGCGCCGGTGGACATAGTCGACGTCGACGCCACGACCGTAGTCCCCTGGAGGAATCCCACGGTCGCGTTCTGCAACCCCGCTCCGCTGACTCCGTCAATGACCAACCCGCCGAGGAACCCCAAGTTCCCGGAATAGGTGAAGCAGCCGGCGCAGGTGGCGCTGCCGCTGGCGCTCGCGTAGACGGTGACGTCCCTGGCGCCGCCGGTGCTGCTGGCCGGGGTGGTGCCGGTGAGCTGGATGCTGCTGACCCGGCTGACACCAGTCAGCTTCGCGCCGTCGACCTGGACGCTGTCGACGGTGCTCGGGAAGTTGGTGCCGGTGACGGTGACGAACGTGCCGCCGGACAGCGGGCCGTTGCTCGGGCTGACCTGGCTGATGGTCATCGCGGCGTTGTATGTGAAACAGCCCGTGCAGGTGCCGCTGCCGCGGCTGGAGGAGCTCACCACCACGTCCTGGGGCCCGCTGCTCCCGCCGGCCGGCGTCTGCCCGGTGAGCTGCGTGCTGCTCACCACGCTCAGGCCCTGCAGCGCCCCACCTCCGACCGTCACGCCCGTGACGTTCACAAAGTTGGTGCCCGTGATCGTCACACTGGTCCCGCCCGCCAGCGGCCCGTTGGCCGGGCTCACGCTGCTCACCAACGGCGGCGGCGCCGCCGACACGGTGAACAGCGCCGTGTCGCGAATGCTGTTCCGCGCGACGCTCCCG
>JAUYOW010000170.1 GCA_030697825.1 Gemmatimonadales bacterium
ACCAAGTCGGCCACCGGCTCGATCAGCGGCGTGGTGCGCGGCGACACGCTGGTACAGTTCCCGGAGGCCATCAAGGACGTAACGGTCACGGCTGGGTAGCCGGCGTCGGGAACAACTACGCGATCATCCGCGGGATCAACGCAGGGACGGCGACCGTCAGCGCGTCGGCGGATGGGAAAACGGGGACGGCGACGATAACAGTGACTCCGTAGGCAGGGAACAGACTTCAGGACGTGCTGGAGTTGCAGGGTTGCAGAGTTGCAGTGGGGGACAGTGACAAGGGGACAGTGACAAGGGACAGTGACAAGGGGACAGCTTCTGGCGTAGCTTAGACGGTCATGAGCTACGCCCGACAGGTACTGGCCCTGGCCCTGGCTCTCGGCGCCGCTCCGCTCCAGGCGCAGAGGCCGCGGCGCCCCGACACCACCCAAGCCCGCGCGATCTTCGAAGCCAACATCGACGCGATCCACCAGCGCGACCGCGCCCGCTACCTCTCCTACTACCTGGATTCACCGAACTTCGCGCGGAACGGGCCCGGCGGCCTCGACCTCGGCTATGCGCCGATGGCCGCCGCGCGCGACACCACCTGGCCCGACTCGCTGATCGCCACCGACCTACGCCTCATCCCCGTCCGTCCCGGCGTCGTCTACGGGCAATACCGTTACCGGGTAACCCAGCGCGGCGAGACTTCGAGCGGGACCAGTGAGCGCATCTTCGTCCGTACGCCGGGCGGCTGGAAGATCGCCGTGAGCACGGCGTTCGCGGCGCCGCGAGGGACGCCGCCGGCCCCGGTGGCCCTGGTCGGCGCGACGCTGGTGAACGGCGCCGGCGGGCCGCCGGTCCCGGACGCCGTCGTGGTGGTGAGGAACGGACGGATCGCATGCGCGGGGCCGCGCGCCTCGTGCGCCCCGCCCGCGGGAGTCGACACGATGGACCTGCGCGGCCGGTGGGTCATCCCGGGCCTGGTGGACGCGCACGTGCACTTCAGCCAGACCGGCTGGGTGGATGGCCGGCCCGACGCGCAGGACGTGACCGACCGCTTCCCCTACTACCGCACCGTCGCGGAGCTGGAAGGCCGGCCGGAGCGGTTCCTGCGCGCCTACGTTTGCTCGGGCGTTACCGCGGTCTTCGACGTCGGGGGCTATCCCTGGACCTGGGCGCTCCGACAGCGGGCGGAGAGCGATCCCCTCGCGCCGCACGTCGCCGCGGCGGGGCCACTGCTGTCCACCGTGGACCGGCCGGTCCTCAACCTTCCCGACACTCGCCAGATCCTGCCGGTCGCCGACGACTCCGTTGCCCGCGCGGCGGTGCGCGCCCACGTGGCCCGCGGGACCGACGCCATCAAGATCTGGTACATCGTTCCGGCCGGCGCCGACACCAGCGCGCTCAAACGGCTCGTTCGGGCAATCGCCGACGAGACGCACCGCCTCGGTGCCCGGCTCATCGTCCATGCGACGGGCTTATGGGAGGCGAAGGACGCGCTGCGCGCCGGCGCCGATCTCCTGGTCCATGGTGTCACCGATCGGCCGGTCGACGACGAGTTCCTGGCCCTGGCGCGCGAACGGCACGCCATCTACACGCCTACGCTCACCGTCTTCGATGGATACCGGCAGGTGCGGGTACGTCACTTCGAGCCGCACTACCCGCTCGACTGCGTTGATTCGGCGACCGTCGCCAGGGCCCGGATGACCGACCTGATGCCGCCCGCTCCCGGCGCCCCCGCCGACTACGTCGAGCGCCAGACCCAGCTCGCGGCCACCCGTCTCTCACAAGGGCAGGCCAACCTCCTCGCGGTCTTCCGGGCCGGCATCACCGTGGCCATGGGTACGGACGCCGGCAATCCGTTGACGCTCCACGGACCCTCGGTCTACTGGGAGATGGAGGCCATGCAACAGGCTGGCTTGCTCCCCGCCGACGTGCTCATCGCGGCAACGAGGAACGGGGCGAGGGCCATGGGTCGTGACCGAGACATCGGCACCGTGGAGGCGGGAAAGATCGCGGACTTGGTGGTGCTGGGATCGGACCCGATCGCCGACGCCCGCGCCCTGAGGGACGTGCGCTACGTCATGAGGGCCGGCGCGTTGACCGTCCCGAGATTGTCCGCGCCCCGCTAGGCAACGCAGCTTGCCAACCGACTGACTTTTTGCCGGTGAGTGATCAAGAGGGGCCGCGACCAGGATCGCGGCCCCGTCTTGCTAAACCATTTCCTACCAACACGTTGAGCGATGTCAATCCGAGCGAGCGCCGGTGGCACGGGACTTGACTCTCATGCGGTCATGAGGCGGGCATTGCAAGCCCTGTCCGGAATTCGACCCTCCGACCCAGAAGCCAAGGCGGCTTGCGAAGCAGCACTGAGCCGCCGCGTCGTCTCGCTCCGGAGCGCCTGACCAGCGAGCCGCGAGCGTTTTCCCCCGCAGCAAAACTCCGCATGAAACACTAGCCCGCGTCTCGCGACGCGGGCTCGTGTTTTCTGGGGTCCCCCGTCGCGGCTATGGCGTGGGCGGCAGGATGGTCGAGCCCGTACCCGACACCGTCCCGGTCCCACCGCCGCTATATTCACGGCCAACGGAGAATCGAGCCTGATGCCCGAGCCAAGTCGCAGGAGAACTGTCACAGTCGATGTGAGTGGCGTGCCGGTCGGGAGCGGACACCCGATCGTCGTGCAGTCCATGACGAATACCGACACCGCCGACGCCGAAGCCACGGCCCTCCAGGTGGCGGCGCTGGCGGCCGCCGGCTCAGAGCTGGTTCGCGTGACTGTGAACAACGACGAGGCGGCGCGGGCCGTCCCGCGCATCGCGGACCGGCTCGAGGGGATGGGAGTGCGCGTCCCCATCATCGGCGATTTCCACTACAACGGGCATCTGCTGCTGACCAAGTACCCGGACTGCGCCCGCGCGCTCGCCAAGTACCGCATCAATCCCGGCAACGTCGGTGCCAAACGTCACGACGACCACTTCCGCGCGATCATAGAGGTCGCGATCGCCAACGGGAAGCCGATCCGGATAGGCGTGAACTGGGGCTCGCTGGACCAGGCGCTCCTCACCGAGATGATGGACGCCAACGCGAACTTGGCCGATCCTCTGGATGCGCGCGACGTGACGATGAACGCGATGGTGGAGAGCGCGCTGCGCTCGGCGCGCCTCGCCGAGGACTGCGGACTCGCGCACGACCGGATCATCATCTCGGCGAAGGTGTCGGGAGTGCAAGACCTGGTGGACGTCTACCGCAAGCTCGCGCCGCGGTGCGACTACCCGCTTCACCTCGGGCTGACGGAAGCGGGCATGGGGGCCAAGGGGATCATCGCCTCCACCGCCGGCCTGTCGATCCTGCTCCAGGAAGGCATCGGTGACACGATCCGCGTGTCGCTCACCCCTGCGCCCGGCGGGGACCGGACCGAGGAGGTGTTGGTCGCGCAGCAGGTGCTCCAATCGCTCGGCCTGCGCAGCTTCACGCCCCAGGTGACGGCGTGCCCCGGTTGCGGGCGCACCACCAGCACTTTCTTCCAGGAGCTGGCGAGCAACATCCAGACCTATCTCAGGGAGCAGATGCCCATCTGGAAGGAGCGGCATCCGGGTGTGGAGGAGATGAAGGTGGCGGTGATGGGGTGTGTGGTGAACGGGCCGGGGGAATCAAAGCACGCCAACATCGGGATCTCGCTGCCTGGGACGGCTGAGGAGCCCAGGGCGCCGGTCTACGTGGACGGCCGGCTCGTCACGACCCTGAAAGGCGGCGACATCGTGCCCCAGTTCATCGGGATCCTCGACCAATACGTCGAATCACACTACGCTAACCAAAGCGAGGCGGAGCGATGACCAGAACGCTGATCGGCCTGCTGCCCTTCGTCATGGCGGTCGTTCCAGCCATGGGGCAGGAGCACCAACACGCGGGCGGCCCCACGGACCGCCGGATGGAGATGCAACACAACCCGCAGTTCCTCGTCGCCGGCGGTTGGGTGGCGTCGCGGCTGGACTCGGCGAGCCTGGTGGTCCTTCACGTCGGCCGCAGCGATTCGGCGTACCTCGCCGGACATGTGCCTGGCGCGCGGTTCCTGCCGCTATCCGCCGTCGCCACGACGGTGGGAGGGATCCCCAATCAGTTCCCGACCGCGGATCAGATGGCTGCGACCTTTCGCGACCTGGGCGTGGGCGAGTCCGCGAAGATCGTGATCTACGGTGACGACCCCGGACTCTTCGCCGCGCGGGCCTGGGTAGCGCTCGACCTCCTTGGACACGGCGGGCGAGCGGCGCTGCTGGACGGGGGGCTGGTGCGCTGGCGTGCGGCGGGACGTCCCGCGGAAACGGGGGCGCGCTCCGCGGCGGCGCAACCCTTCACCGCGCGGTGGCGAGGGGATCTCGTGGTGGACGCGGAGTGGGTACGCGCCCATCTCGGCGACACCACCGTGGTGCTGGTGGACACCCGCCCCGCCGACCAGTTCAGCGGCGCGGAAGCCCCGGGCCCCGGGGCGATCCCCGAAGGGCGGCGCGGCCACATACCGGGCGCGAAGAGCATGCCATGGATGAACGCGCTGGCCTCCCGCGAGGATCCCGCCCTGAAGCCGATGCACGCGCTGCATCACGAGCTCTGGGAGCCTGCCGGCGCAGACCGGGCGCGAACGGTCGTGACCTACTGCCGGACCGGGATGCAGGCGAGCCACTCGTACTTCGTGGCCCGCTACATCGGCTATCCTGACGTGCGGCTATACGACGGGAGCTTCATCGAGTGGTCGGCTCTCGACGCGCGCGACCATCCGGTGGAGAACGGCGGGCGATAGCCGGTCACTGGCGCGGGCAGCGCCCCGCCGCCCGCGCCCGCTCCATGCCCATCCTGAGCCACGACCCCGACGGCACGAAACGGCCCTCGGGCTCGGGTGGCCAGGCGAACCGGATCGTGTCCCGTGCCGCCACGGGCAGGACGAGCAGCGATTCGGCCTGCTTCACGACGTGCCGCGACCACGCGTCGTCCTCGCGGTGGAACGCCTCGCGGATATCCGGGACGTCCTCGGCGTTGCCCGTCAGCGACAGACCGCGCAGCGCAACCTCGCGCACGACTCGCCGCGGGAAGTGCAGAAGCTCACGCCAGTACGGCGCCATCTCGGGATAGGGGTACGTCGAGAGCGCGTGCAGGGATCCCTGCCAGACGACCCACGGGCCGGTGAACGGTGTCCCGAGCCTCGTCAGGGCGGGCACCGCGGCGCGATAGCGCGCGTAGCGCAAGACCTGGAACGCCGCGGCGCGGAGCTCGATGCCGGTGCCGCCGCCGCTGTCCACCGCGATGCCGTATGCCCATCCGACCACCGGCTGGCCGAGGCCGGCGATGAACGCCGACTCGATGCCGGGGTCGAGCCCGCGCTCGGATGCGCGTGGCACCAAGCGTAGCGCGGCGACGAGCTCCTCCTTGGTGTGGATCGCGGGGAGGGCGCAGGCGGGAAACCCCTGGGCAACCGATGCCGTAGGAGCAGCGGTCGCCAGCAGGCCCCACAGGGCAGTGCCGCGGCAGAACGCAAGGGCAGCCATTCGCATTCCGTGGTAATCTATTCCGTCCCGATCACGCTGTGCCCCCGTCCAACCTCGAGCAAGGTTCGCTGATGACCGCTCACTCCGTCCGTTCCGCCCACGCCGCAACCTGCGGGGGGCTAGGCCGGCGGGCGTCGTAGTCTGCCGAGGCAGGTGCCGGTGCATCATTCTGCCCGGCGAGGCGGAATGCGGACGAGGGCGGGCTCCAAAGCGAACAACTATGGTCATAGTAGGTCGGCCGGCGTACCATAACGTGTTGCGACGCATCGACCTACTATGACCATGGTTGTCGCTCAGGGTTGCTGTCTCACTCATATTGGCAGAGAGGGGACCGACTGGCGGGTGGTGGCGGCGCGCCGTATTGTTGCGCACCGAGTTA
>JAUYOW010000171.1 GCA_030697825.1 Gemmatimonadales bacterium
CCCGCCGCGTCGCACCCGCCCTCCCCCATCTCATTGGAGGAGCTGCGCGCGGCGATCGCTGAGCACCCGGTTGGCGCCGCGACCGATCCGGACGGGATCGCGCCGCGATTGCTGCGCCACCTCCCGCCGGCAGCCCTTGCCTGGCTGCTCGCGGTTCTCAACCGCTGCCTCGCGGAGGCGTCCCTCCCCCGCCAATGGCGGACCGGAGTGGCAACCCCCCTGCTCAAGTCGGGCAAGGACGCTACGCAAGTAGCGTCCTACCGCCCAGTGGTGCAGACAAGCCTCTTGTCCCGCACCCTGGAGCGTGTCGTTGCCCGCCGGGTGCGTGCCGTGGTGGACCCACGGCTGGACCAGCACCAGTTTGGGTTCCGGCCGGGCCACGCCGCTGACCTTGCCGTGGGCATGGTCGTGCGCGCGGCGCTGGATGGCTGGTCGTTTGCCGACCGGTTCCTCGACAGGAGGGCGGCCGAGGAGAAGCACGCGGCCGGCAGGGGTGAGGCCCCGCCGAAACGGCACGACGGGCGCAATGTCAGGGTGCGCGACACCCTGCTTGCGGCAGTCGATTTTGCCGACGCGTTTTGCTCGTTTCCCCCGGCCGCTTGCGCGGTGGGGCTCGCCCGCCTCGGCGCACCGGCTGCGGAAGCGGCCTGGATTGCGTCCTTTCTGGCTGGCCGCACTCTGCGCGTCCGTGTCGGTTCGCGCCTGTCGGCGCCGCGGCCGACACCGTGGGGCGTGCCGCAGGGTTCAGTCCTCGGCCCCCTGCTGTGGCTTGTGGTGGCCGACAGCCTTGCGTGTCGTCTCTCCCGGCTGCTCCCTCGCCTGCCGGCGACGTGCGGCTTTGCACTGTTCGCCGACGACCTTTCGGTCTGGGCGACGCAGGCGCACGGCAGTGACCTCGCCCCTGCGAGCGTCGCGATGCAGCACCTCTTGCGGGAGGTCGCGGACTGGGCGGCGATGACTGGGGTAGCCGTCTCGCCCAAGACAGCCGCCCTCCGTTTCTCGCGCAGCCCTCGTGCTGCGGACGAGCCCACGGTGCCGCTGACCTGCGGTCCGGTGGCGCTCGCGGCCGGCCCAGGGTGCATCCGCATCCTCGGCGTCGAAATCGACTCGCGCCTCAACTTCTCCGCTCACACGGAGAAAGTTGTTGGCAAGCTCGAAGCAGTCGCAGTTCGTCTGCGCCGCTTCGTTGCGCTGCTTCGCCCGTCGCAGCTTCGCGTCGTTGCGGCCGCTTGCGGCCTCTCGGCTGCGACGTATGCGTCGCACGTGTGGTGGCCCGTCGCGGCCGCCGACTCGCGGGACCGCATTGTCCCGCGGCTGACGGATCTCGCCTCGCTGGCCTCCGGGTGCACCCGGACCGCATCCGCGGATGCGATCTGGGCGGAGGTCCGCTGGCTGCCGTTCCCGGTGCTCGTGCGCCGGCAGTCTCTCCGCCGGGCGGAGCAGGTCGCTCGTTTGCCGGCCTCGTGTCCCGCTCGTGCGGCTCTCCTTGCGCCGCAGCCGGCGCACGATGCTGTGCCGCGCTGCGCGTGGTCCGCGGACTGCGCTGCTGCGGCCGCGACTCCGGCCGAGCTTGCACCGTGGCGCGGCTCGGTTCCTCCGCTCTCGGTCTCGTCGGCG
>JAUYOW010000172.1 GCA_030697825.1 Gemmatimonadales bacterium
GCGCCGAGGGCGCGGGCCACCCGCCGCGTGATGTCGCGCATCGCGCCCGCGCGGTCGCCGCCGTAGCGCCGCTCGATCATCCGCGTCACCGCGAGCCCCACCCGCTTCACCTCGACGTCTCGGAAAGCGTCCACCGGCGTGCCGTCGCTGGTGATGAGCATGTCGCTTCGCGCCAGCCGGCGCAGCGTCGGCGCGTCCGAGCGTGCCCCTGCGCGCCGCGCCAGCCGCACCGCTTCGGCGTCGGCCGCCGCCCGAACCGCGGCGTCGATGGAGCGGAACCCCAGCTTGTGGTAGAACCAGAACGAACCGGCCTCGATCCCCTCGGGGTTCTCGTGGCCCAGCTGGTAGCGCCGCATGATGAACTTGCGCGCGCCGAAGTGATGATGGAAGAGCGACGCGAACCGCGCGAACACGTACGGCGATTCCCCGGCGCGATAGGTCGGGAAGATGTTGATGCCGATGTCCGCGCGGTCGAAGAGGAGGACGGCGTACCCGTAGCCTAACGGGACCCCGTTCTTGACCAGCAGCGCGCCGAAGTCGCTCTCGAGCGTAAGCCGCTCGGGCCGCGCGAGACCGATGACGTAGATATCGAGCCCGCGACCCGCGTCCACGCGATAGACCTCGTCGCGGTTGGCGTGCACGATGACGTGGAACTCGCGCTCGCGCTGGGAGAGGGCCGCGCGCGCGGCGTGGATGATCCGGTCGGCACGGGCCGGGGCCAGAGCCTCCAGCTCGCCGATCGGCTTGCGCACCTCCGCGGCGAAGTCCGCCGGCCGCTCGCGCAGCAGCTCCCGGTGATAGAACACCCGCCGCACCGGGAGGCGCGCATGCGTGATCGCGTCTCGGCAGCCGGCAAGATCCCAGACCAGCGGCAAGCTCAGGCTTTCGAAGAGGTGCCGCTCCAGCGGCGGCGGGAAGCCCCTAGCGCGCAGCGTTCCCAGCAGCCACGCCACGTCCGTCCGCCGATCGCCCTTCTTCGCCCACCTCACCCAGTCCCACGACGGCACGTCGTCATCATCGAGACCCTCGTTCTCCGCCCACACTACGCACAGCGAGAGCATGGCCGCGATCTCGTCCCAGGTGTGCCGCTGGTACGCCTGCCAGTCTATCTCCACCGCCCGGCCGTAGCTCTCGCAGAGCCAGCGCGTCATGGTGTGGTTGAACGGGTAGCGATAGGTCGTCCCGGCGATGCCGGTGTTGGCGAGCTGGTCACGAAAGCGCCGCGCCCGAGCCTCGAATCTCTCCAGTTCGTTCAGCGTGCGGCGCAGCTCCGCCGCGTTCCGCGGGAACGCACGTCTGAAGCAAAGCAGCTCGTGCCGGGCCTCGAGGTCCTCCGCTGTCACGCTAGGCGCACTCGCGCTCGACCGCGGCGCGGAAGAGGCGCTGGAGCTGGTCCGTCACCGGCCGCTCCGCCGGCAGCGCGCGGCCCTGTACGTCATGGATGCTGCCCACTTCGTGGACCGTGCTCGCGACGAACAGCTCCTCCGCCCGATGTATCTCGTGCTCGTAGATCGGCACCTCCCGTACCGGGATCCCCTCGGTGCGGCAGAGCTCCAGGACCAGCGCGCGCGTGATGCTGGGGAGGATGTAGTTGGAGAGCGGCGCCGTCCGCACTTCGCCCTCGAACACGCCAAACAGGCTGCTCAGCGTCCCCTCGAGCACCACGCCGTCGCGGACCAGCAGCGCCTCGTGCGCGCCGGACTCGACCGCGCGCTGGTGCGCCAGCACGTTCGCCGTGAGAGCCGTGACCTTGATGTCGCAGCGCGACCAGCGCACGTCGGGGACCAGGATGACCGAGAGCCCCGGGTCGCTCCATGCAGCCGGCGGCTCGAAAGCCCAGGTCCGCCCGTAGATCGTCGCCTTCACGTCCGGCGGCGGGAATGCGTGCGAGCGCGGCGCGACGCCGCGCGTCACCTGGATGTAGACCAGCGCGTTGCTCCCCCCGAGGTCGTTCTCGGCGATGAGCTGCGACGGCAGCTCCTTGAGCGGCGAGAGGTACGCACCGATGCGCAGCTCGCCCAGGCTGTATGCCAGCCGCGCGAAGTGTTCCTCTATGCGGAACGGCAACCCGCGGTACGCGCGTATCACTTCGTACACGCTGTCGCCGAACAGGAACCCGCGGTCGAGCGGGCTGATGAGCGCCTGGTCCTCGGGCATGAAATGCCCGTTGAGATAGACGACGGTCATAGCGTCAGCGTCCTCGCCAGATCTTCCAGTGGGCCTGCACCTCTCCGCCGCGCACCACGACGTATTCGTCGAACAGGGCGGCGGTGAGGCACGAGTGGTTGGGCACTACCCGGATCTTCTCGCCCACGGCGAAGCGGCCTTCCACGTCCGCCGGGCCCGCGCCCGCAATGATACCGTGCTCCTGCGACACCGACTTCAGGTTGACCCGGTCCTCGACGGTCATCCCCGCCAAGTCCTTCGCCACCGGGCCCAGGCCGCGGCCGCGCGCCTGGTCCGACGGGCCGAGGTCCTTGGACATCGAGAGCGCGCCGGCATCCACGACCGCGTGATCGGAACCGGGCTGGTGAGAGACCACCGTCGAGAGCACCGTGACCGCGACGTCCTCCGGCCGGCACACCCCGTTGGCGACCTGCGTCCAGTCGTTGAACGCGTAGTTGCCGGGACGCGCTTCGGTCACGCCGTCCAGGTTCTCGACGACCGACATCGTGGGCGTCGAGCCGATGCTGATGGCCGGGATCTCCTGCCCCGCGTCCCTGCACCGCGCCGCGAACTCGACCAGCGCCGACCGCTCCTCGCCCGCGATGCGCTTCAGCTCCTCGCGGTTCCTCGCCGAGTAGCCGTGGCCCGCGTGGGTGAGGAACCCGTCGAACACGATGCCCCTACTCGCATTGAGGCGCCGCACCAGCTCGAGGCTGGAAGGTACGCTCGGATCCACGCCCACCCGATGGTACCCGCAGTCCACCTTGAGCCAGGTGTGGATGGCGTTGCCTGCCGCGCGCCCCGCCGCCGCCACCGCGTCGAGTGCCGCCTCCGAGTCCACGACCACCCGGAAGGTGATACGCTTCGCGAGCGCGACGACTTCATCGAGGCGTCCGGTGACGACGGGGAACGCCCAGGTGATGTCGTCGAACCCGTGGTCGGCGAAGTCCCTCGCCTCGACCAGCGTCGCGGCGGTGATCCCCTGCGCCCCGGCATCGCGTTGCAGGCGCCCCACCTCGATGCACTTGTGCGTCTTGACGTGCGGGCGTAGTCGCGCGCCCAGGCGGCGGATCTTCTCCGCCATCGCAGCGATGTTGCGCTCGAGGACGCCGAGATCGAGCAGGAGCGCGGGGGTCGGGATATCCTGGACGGACTGGCGGCGCGTCATCGCATGAAAGTGACGACGCGCCGCCCTAAGCTCAATGCCCGCCGTGCCCGTCGCGCTACTGCCAGCCTCCCGCCAGCGCCGACGAAGTGACCGGACGTTCGACGCGGATGGTGCGCCGGTGCTCGATCCCGTTGATGCGGACCGTCACCAGGTACGTGCCCGGCTCGACGTACGGCCCGGCGCCAAAGCCGGCGCCAAACCCACCCCCGCCGCCACCGCCACCGCCACCAGGGCCGCCGCCGCCCGGTGCCTCGAAGACGCCCGGCTCGCCGGGCTCCGGGTCGCGGCCCGGGAACTGTGGCCGGCGCCCCCCGGTGGTATCCCGCGCCGCTGCGCGGATGCTGTCACGCACCAACGCCTGGCGCAGTGCGGTCCTGATGCTGTCGCGCAGCGCCGACGGCGAGAGCGGCGGCCGGTCGCGACGCAGGTCCCAAGTGATCCACCGCAACGCCCCGCCTCCGGCGGGAGCTCGAAGGGTCCGCACCGTGTCTCCGGCCGCACCGGTGATCACGAAGACGATGTCGTCGGCCCGCGGCGCCCGCGCTCCGCCGAACGCCCCGCCCGCCCCGCCCGGCCCACCAGCGCCGCCCGGGCCGCCGGCACCGCCGCCCGGACCTGCTCCG
>JAUYOW010000173.1 GCA_030697825.1 Gemmatimonadales bacterium
GGTGCCTCCGGTGCGCAACAGCGCGTCGGCCTGCCAGCCGACGGCCCAGAGTGAGTCGGGGAGGTTCGCGACCCCCTGTCGGCCGACCAGCCTCACCGAGAGCTGCGGGAGGCTGTGGTCTTCGATCAGAAACACCTGGACGCCGTTCGACAGGCGGACCTGGCGCGGCGCGGGCGGCGTAAAGCGGAGCGAGGCGAAGCCTGACTCGAGCGCCTGTACCCGTTCGCGGGTGCCCTGCGCCTGCGCCGTCGCGGCGGCCGCCAGGAGCGCGAGGCCGAGCGCCGCGGCGGCACGTGTCGTGGTGGGATGCATCAGTTGGTCCCTCCCGCGGCCGGGCGCGCGGGACGCACGAGCGTCGCTACCGTCCGGTTGTTCCTGGAGAAGTAGGTGCGTGCGACGCGCTGCACGTCCGCCGGGCTTACCGCGAGCGCCGCGCCGTCAAACCGGAACGACTGATGCCAGTCGCCGTACAGCGCTTCGCTGCTCGCCAGTTGGAGCGCCAGGGAGAACGGGTTCTCGATGCGGCCGATGGAGCCGGCCTCGATCTGGTTGCGGACGCGCTGCATCTCGGCGTCGCCGGGAGGCTCGCGCTGGAGGCGCTCGATCTCCTCGTAAGCGGCGCTCTCGATCTCCTGCGTGGTGTGCGGGGCGATCGGCACGGCCGTGAAGGTGAACAGGCGCGGGTAGCGGGTGCCGGGCTGCAGGCCCGCGGCGATGCTCGCCGCGACGCGCTCGCGCACGACCAGACGCGACACCAGGCGCGAGGTGCGGCCGCCGGTGAGCAGGCTGGCGAGCACCGAGAGGGCCCGCGAGTCGGGATGCATGGCGGCCGGGACGTGGTAGCCGATCATCACGCTAGGGTTCGCGTTGAACTCGACCTCGATGCGCCGTTCCCCGCGCTGCGGCGGCTCCTGGGTGGTGACGGGCCGGTGCGGCTCGCCCGCCGCGAGGTCCCCGAAGTAGCGGTCGGCCCATTGCTTCATCTGGGTCGTGTCGATGTCGCCGACGATGGCGACGACCGAGTTGTTGGGCGCGTAGAAGCGGCGGTAGTACTCGAGCGCCTGGGTGCGGGAAACCGTCTGGATCTCGCTCGCGACGCCGACCACCGGCCGGCCGTACGGGTGGGCACGGAAGGCCGCCTGGAGGAACTCCTCGCGCAGCATGCCGACCGGCTGCGTCTCGACGCTGCGCCGCCGCTCCTCCATGACCACGTCACGCTCGGAGTAGAACTCGCGCAGCACCGGGTTGCGGATCCGGTCCGCCTCGAGCACGAACCACAGCTCGGCGCGGTTGGAGGGGAGGGAGAAGAAGTAGTTCGTGCCGTCGTTGAACGTGGAGGCGTTGATGCGCTGCGCGCCGTTGCGCGTGAGGACGCGCCAGAACTCGTTGCTCTCGACGTACTGCCGGGCGGAATCCTCGAGCTGGCGCAGCCGGTCGCGCAAGCGGCGGATCGTCACGC
The DNA here is from genome assembly GCA_030697825.1 of Gemmatimonadales bacterium. Classification (NCBI taxonomy): domain Bacteria; kingdom Pseudomonadati; phylum Gemmatimonadota; class Gemmatimonadia; order Gemmatimonadales; species Gemmatimonadales bacterium. Next base: position 1,460 of record JAUYOW010000173.1, read on the forward strand.
TGTCCGCCGACGCGCCCTTCCGGAACTCCTGGGTGAACGAGTCGGCCACCGCGTCGACGCGCGGGAACATCCGCTGCTCGGCCGCGTAGTCGCGGGTGCCGAGGGTGGGCGTGCCCTTGAAGAGCATGTGCTCGAACAGGTGCGCGGTGCCCGAGATGCCGGTCCACTCGTCGACGCCTCCGGCGCGGAATTGGGTGACGAAGGAGACGGTGGGCGCGCCCTCGCGCCGGAGGAAGAGGAGCGTCATCCCGTTCGGGAGGACGTACTTCACGACGGGGAGCCGCTCGCCCGGGCTCGGCTCCTGCGCCGCCAGCGGTTGCGCGGCGAGGCCGAGCGCGAGGAGTGCGGCGAGGAATCGGTGACGCATCGCTGACCTCCGGTATTGCCGGTTGTTGTGCGTTATGCACCAATGAAGATTCCCGCGAAACGGCATAGCGCAAGGGCGGGGGAAAGCGAGCAACCAAGCGGCCGCGATGCGCCCTCAGGCTCCCGCGGTCCAGCGGTCGAACGGCGAGGCGTGTTGGAATTCGTCGGGATGCTGTCGGAACCAGCTCATCACGAGCAGCAGCTGGTCCATCTCCGCCGCGCCGCGCGCCGCGGGCGCAGGCTCGGGGTCGTGGGTGTAGCGCCGGATCGCGGCGGCGAACGCTTCTCGCTCGATCGGGGTGCGGGGCCAGGCCGCTTCGGCCCGCATCAGGCCATGGCGGACGAGGTACACGCGGTCGTCCGACCCCCCAGCCCGGTCCTTCACGCCGTACACGAAGCTCAGGCCTTCGACGGCGGCGCGGAGGCGGGCCGCGGCGCCGAAGAGCCATTCGAGCGATTCCAGCCGGTCTCGCCAGAGTGCGGCGCGCTCGAAAGCGCATGCGGCCGAGGCGTCCTCCATGCCTTCGAGCACCCGGTCGAGCGGATGGGCGGAGCGGCCTTCGAGGAAGTCGGCGGCGCGGGCGGCGGCGGCGGCGTAGCCGTCAGCCGAGCAACGGCCGGCGCACGGACCCAGGCAGGTGCCGAGGTCGTGGCGGTAGCAGGCGGGGGCGGTGGCGGCGTCGAACAGGCTCGGCTGGTCTGCGTACGCGATGGGTTGCGTCTCCGCGCAATCACGCAGGCCGAGGAGGTCGCTGAGCGTGCGCACCGCCTCGACCGCCATGCCGCGCCCGCGGAACGGGCCGTAGTAGCGCGCGCCGTGGTCCCTGGTGCCGTCGCTGACGCGCAGCTTCGGCGCGGGGCCGGACGTCAGCTTCACGAAGACCAGACGGGCGTGGGACTGGTTGTTCCGGACATTGTGGGCGGGCCGCAGCCGGCCAATGAGCCGCAGCTCCTCGAGTAGCGCCGCGAACTCACTCGGCAGGTAGCGCCAGCGGATCTCCGCGGCGCTCCGAATGAGGAGGGCGCTCTTGGACTCGGGCCAAGGCGCGCTGAAGTACGATAGCAGGCGGGAGCGCAGGTCCTTGGCCTTGCCCACGTAGAAGACCCGTCCGGAGTCGTCGAGGAACTGGTACACTCCCGGACGGCGCGCCGCCGCGGCCCGCACGTGGTGGCGGAGCGTCTCGAGCGTGGGCGCCGGGGCGATGGATGGGGCGAGTGCTAGCGCTGACATCCCGGACAAAAATACGTCGCCCGCGCGTCGATCGCATGCGTCAGGACGATACGGCGTCCGCACCGCCGGCAGGCGCGACCATCGCGGCCGTACACCGCGAGGCGCGACTGGAATCGGCCCCGCTCCCCGGTGCCGGTGCGATAGTCACGCACCGTCGTCCCGCGGCCCCGGATGGCGCGGCGGAGGATGTCCACGATCGCCCGGTGCAGGCGCTTCGTTTCGGCGGCCGAGATTCCGCGCGCCTCACTGGACGGGTCTATCCTGGCCATCCAGAGCGCCTCGTTGGCGTAGATGTTGCCGACGCCCGCCAGGCGACGCTGGTCCATCAGGGCCTTCTTGACCGCGAGTCGGCCGTTCGCCAGTGCCTCGGCGAGGCACGCCGGCGTGAAGGCGGGTTCGAGCGGCTCGGGACCCAGGTTCCGGTCGTAAGCGGCCCATTCCTCCGGCCCGTGCAGGTACACGGCACCGATGCGGCGCACATCGCGGTGGACGAGACGCTTCCCGGAATCGAGCGCGAAGAGGATCGTGACGTAGGGGTCCGGATTCGTGACGCCGTTGGCGATGTGGAGGGAGCCCGTCATTCCCGGCTGCACGATGACCCGATCCCCATCGTCGAGCGTCATCACAACGTGCTTGGCCCGGCGGAAAACAGCCGTTACCAGTCGCCCCTCGAGGCGGCGTTCGAAAGCCCGGGGCGTGACCTTGCGCAGGATGTCGGGCTTGAGGACCCGGGCCCGGAGGATCCGGCGTCCCTCGACGTCGGGGCGCACGTCGCGGGCGATAGTCTCGACCTCGGGAAGCTCGGGCACGCTTTCAGCTACCCCGAGCGATCTCTCGCCAACCGATGTCGCGCCGGTGCTGGCTGCCTTCGAAGTCAATGCGGCCCGCGGCCGCGCGACTTTTCGCCGCTGCCTCGGCGACCGTCGCCGCGGTCGCGGTGACAGCGAGCACCCGCCCGCCGGCTACCCGAAGCCTGCCGCTCCCGTCCAGCGTCGTTCCGGCGTGGAACACCATGACGTCCCCTTCGTCTTCGAGGTCGTCCGGAATCGAGATTTCCGCCCCGGACACCGGAGCGTCCGGGTAGCCAGCCGCAGCCAGAACCGTCGTCACCGCCGCCCCTCTGGCATCCCCGAGCTTCAGGCCCGCCGGCATCCACCCGCCCTCGGCTACCATGCGGAGCACGGGAAGTAGCCCGTCCGGGAGCACCGGAAGCATTGCCTCGGCTTCGGGATCACCAAACCGGCAGTTGAACTCGATTACCGAGAGTGCTCCGTCATCTCGTATCATGAGTCCAGCGTAAAGAATTCCCCTGTAAGGTGCTCCAGCATCGCGCAAGCCGGCGAGTGTGGGGGTGAACACCTCATCCGCTATGCGTTCCAGGAGGTCGGGTGTGGCGATCCCGACTGGGCAGTATGCTCCCATGCCTCCGGTATTCGGGCCGGTGTCACCTTCGCCTATTCGCTTGTGATCCTGGGCTGGCGGGAGAACGGCAAAGTGCTCCCCGTCCGTGACAGCCAGGACTGAGAGTTCCTCGCCGGCGAGGAACTCCTCCACGAGGATCTCCGCACCCGCTTCCCCGTGGGATCCGCCCCGCAGCATGGCGGTCGCGGCCACGCGCGCCTCGGAGCGGGTCCGGCAGACGACCGCCCCTTTCCCCGCCGCCAGCCCCGACGCCTTTACCACGAGAGGCTCCGGGTGGCTACCGATGTAGCGGGTGGCCAGGCTCAGCTCGGTGAACCCTCTCGCCGCGGCCGTTGGGACCCCGCACTTGCCCATCAGGTCCTTGGCGAAAGCCTTGGAGGACTCGATGCGAGCCGCGGCAGCCGACGGCCCGAAGACGGGGATGCGCGCCTTGGCAAGACGGTCAGCGAGTCCCGCGGCCAGGGGGGCCTCGGGCCCTACCACGACGAGGTCGACGCGCCGGTCCCTGGCCACGGCGGCGACGGCTTCCACGTCGGTCGGTTTTCCGGGGATGTTGGTGGCGAGTCTGGCGGTGCCGGCGTTGCCGGGTAGACAGAAGAACGAGGCCTTCGGTGCGTCGCGGTGGAGGGCCCAGAGCAGGGCATGCTCACGTCCTCCACCGCCGACGACCAGGATCCTCACCGGCTGGACGGCCCCTTGAACGCGCTCATGAATGCGTCGCGGGCTTTCTTGGCCACTTCGGCCACCGATTCCACGGTGTCGCGCGCCTGGTCGGCGTAGTATTTGCCGGCCTCGCCGATGTCGTCGGCCAGGGGGCGCTTGTCGTCGTCGGAGCCGCGCTTGGGGTACTCGCCGCGGAGGATCCGGTCGTAGTCGCCGCCCGCCACCCAGCGCTCGAGCTCCGCGGCCCGCAGCGTGTGGAACGGGTGGGTCATGCCGAGGGTGTTGATCACCTTGTAGATGGTGTCCATCGCGTCACCGCCCTCTTCGTACTCCTTTGCCTGGACCATGAAGGCGTCGAGGTCCATCTCCTCGATCTTCCCTCCGCCCGCCAGCTTCATGAACATGCGCATGGAGGCGACGGGGTCCTGGCTGGCGAGGAGGCCGGCGCGGTCGGACGACAGCTCGCTCTTCCGGTACCACTCCAGCAGTGCGATCTGGATCGGCAGGAGCGCGATGCCCGCGAGGAAGGGCAGGTTGCGCAGCCCGAACGTAAGGACGATGGCGAGGATGGTTCGGTAGAGCGAGTGCCCGCTGATGACGTGGCCCAACTCGTGCCCGAGGATGGTGTTCAGCTCTTCGTCGTCGAGGAGCCCGAGCGCCCCGGAGTTGAGGACGATGAACGGCTTATCCATCCCGAACGCGCCCGCGTTGACGAGCGGCGTCTGCGAGATGAAGAGATCGGGGCGCGGCTCCCAGTCCATCGTGGCGCAAACGTCCGTGAAGGCGCGGTGGACGCGCGGGAACTGGGTGGGTCCGACGCGCACGGCGTTGGCCTGGAACAGCAGCCGCACGCCTCGCTCGCCGAAGAAGCCGAAGATCTTCTTGATGACTTGATCCACGCCCGGGATCGAACGCAGCGTATTGAGTGCGGCCCGGTCGGCCGAGTGCTCCCACGCGCGCGGCGAGATCTGGGTGAGAACCGTGCGGGGGCGCCGCGAAGGGAGGTTCTCCTGCTTATCCGTCATTGGCTCTCCGATATCAGGACCCATGGCCCTACGCACCGTAGCGGCGCGCGTTTCATACGTCTACTCATGAACCGAGGGCCTGGTCGAGGTCGGCGATCAGGTCTTCCGCGTCCTCGATGCCCACCGAGAGCCGCACCAGGCCGTCGGTGAGCCCCATGGCCTGGCGCATGGCAGGCGGCACGGCGGCGTGCGTCATGCTCGCCGGGTGGCCGATCAGGCTTTCGACCCCGCCCAGCGACTCCGCCAGGGCGAAGAGCCTGGTGCGCTCCACTATGCCTCGGGCGCGCTCCAGGGACCCGGCTTCGATCGACAGCATACCGCCGAATCCCATCATCTGGCGGCAAGCGAGGTCGTGCTGGGGGTGGGACGGCAGGCCGGGGTAGAAGACGGCCGGCACGCGCTGGTCTGCGGCCAGCCATTCGGCGATGCGGCGCCCGTTCGCGTCGTGCTGCCTCATGCGCAGCGGCAAGGTCTTGGTGCCGCGCAGCGCGAGCCAGCAGTCGAATGGTCCCGGCACCGCGCCGACCGATTTCTGGATGAACTGGAGTTGCGCGGCGAGGTCGTCGCTCCTG
>JAUYOW010000174.1 GCA_030697825.1 Gemmatimonadales bacterium
GATCCCTCCGGGCTCACCCCCGGCGCCGCCGGCCGCACGGTGCACGGCGAGATAGGCATCGCGCGCGGACCGGTCCAGTACCCGGCGCGCAACGTCGTGGCGATCCTGCGCGGCGCCGATCCAGCGCTCCGCAACACCTACGTCTCACTCTCCGCGCACCACGACCACGTCGGGTTCGACCGCTCGCCGGTGGACCACGACTCGCTCCGTGCCCACAACCGGGTGATGCGACCCATGGGCGCTGACTCGCCCGACTCGACGCCTAACGCGGACCAGGCGGCCCGGATCCGCGCCATCCGTGACAGCCTGCGCGCGATCCGTCCGCCGCGGCTCGACTCGATCTACAACGGCGCCGACGACGACGGGTCCGGCACCGTTGCGCTGCTCGAGATCGCCCGTTCGCTCGCCGCGGGGCCGCGCCCCCGGCGCTCGATCCTCTTCGTGTCGCACACCGCCGAGGAGCGCGGGCTGCTCGGCTCGGCGTGGTTCACCGACCATCCCACGGTTCCACGCGATTCCATCGTCGCCGAGATCGACGACGACATGATCGGCCGCGGCGCCGCCGCCGACGTGCCGGGAGAAGGCGGGCCGCAGTACATCGAGGTGGTGGGCGCGCGGCGGCTGTCGCGTGAGTTCGGCGACATCCTCGAAGCGGTGAACGCGCGCCAGCCAACGCCGTTCCGGTTCAACTACGAGTACGACGCGCCGGGACACCCGGGCCAGTACTACTGCCGCGCCGACCACTACAGCTACGCCCGCTACGGCATCCCGGCCGTCGCGCTGTCACGGGGGCTACACCTCGACTACCACCAGGTGACCGACGAGCCGCAATACATCGACTACGACGGCTTCGCGCGGGTGGCGAACCTGGTCCGGGACGCCGCGCTCACGATCGCGAACCTCGATCACCGGCCGGTGGTGGACGGTCCCCGCGCAGATCCCCACGCCCCGTGCCGGCAGTGAGCGGTGCGGGCTATTGACAAGAGGCCGCGCAAACGGAGGATTGAAGGGCACCCACCCACGAGGGAGACGGCACGATGAACATGCCCGAGCTCGCGCACATGGCCGAGTGCTGTTCAGCTGGTACTTCATCCTCTACGGTTACCGGCACCTCACCGGGTTCAAAGGGATGGCGGGCTACGCCAAGGCCGTTGGCAACGTGCCGATGCCGGAGGTCGCCGTCATCGTGACCGGACTCATGATGCTCGGCGGCGGCTTGAGTCTGCTCCTCGGCTTCCATCCGAGGGTCGGAACCGCGCTCCTCGCCGCGTTCCTCGTCCCGACCGCGTTCATCATGCACCCGTTCTGGAAGCGCACCGACCCGATGCAGCGTGCCGGCGAGGAAGCGCAGTTCTGGAAGAACATCGCCCTGGCCGGTGCCGCCATCTTCATCGGGGCGAACCCGCACTGGCCGTGGCCGATGTCACTCGGCTAGGCGGCGCGACAAACATCATCTCGACACCTTAGAGCCATCATCACGCAATTAGGCCTCGGGCTTGACCTATTACGCGATATATCGTACGTTATTCCGTACGTTATAGCGCACGATACGTCGTGCAGAGGAGGCTCTTGTGACTCGGGACGATTGGGATTTCGGCAACCTCTTCGCGGCGGGGTTCGGGCCGCGGTTCTGGGCCTTCTGCGGCCCGGGGGGCAAGGGCGGACCGGGCCGTTCGCGTCGCCGCCAGCAGATGTTCGAGTCTGGCGAGGTAAAGTACGTGATCCTGCGCCTTCTCAAGGAGAAGGCGCGGCACGGGTACGAGGTGATCAAGGCGCTCGAGGAGAAGATGGGCGGCTGGTACTCGCCGTCCGCGGGCACCGTATACCCTACGCTCCAGCTGCTCGAAGACCAAGGCTACGTGCGGGTGGTCGAGGAAGCGGGGAAGAAGGTCTACCACATCACGCCGGAGGGCGAGAAGTTCCTCGATGAGCACCGCGACACCATTGACGAGATCCTCGATCGAGTCCGCGACGCGGTGCGCGGTTTCGCTGGAGGGTCGATGGCCGACCTGAACCAGGCGTTCGCCCGGCTGGCGTCGCTGGCGTATCGTCATGCTTGGCGCGCCGGGAACGATGACGCATACACGAAGCGCATCATAGAGGTTCTGAGGCGTGCCGCCGAGGAGATCGAGGCGGCCAAGCCTTCGGCCGCGTAGATCGGGGCGGGCAACAACGCGGTCCCGGCGGCGTCAATGGATTTGTGGCTTGTGTCACGGCCCATTGTGGGGCTGGCGGGGTAGCATTATCGCCGGCCTCATGAGACCCACCTCAAAGGAGCTTGCCATGTCTCTCCTGAAGCGTCTGACACCGGTTGCCGCCCTCGCGGCCCTGGCCGCGCTCGGCGCCTGCGGCGGTGATACTGTGGGCCCCGAGGCCGTGAATCCGATCGACGTCGCCGCCAGCGTCTCCGACGTCTCCACCGCCCTCACCGGCAACGCGGCGTTCCAGAGCCTGGGCGCGCTGTCAGGCCAGTCGTTCGCGGCCGTCTCGGCGTTCCGGGCTACCTTGCCCACACGGCTCAGCGGGTCCCTCACCGCCGACCGCGCCAGCTTCGCGGCCACGGTGGCGGCGCGGCGCGCGGCGATGTCGCTCTTCGCGTCCGTGCGCTCGCCGCGCGGTGCTCAGGCGCTCTTCCCCGCCAACGTGCTCGGCAAGACCTACACATGGGACGCGGTCCAGGACAAGTACGTGCAGAGCGCGCTGACGGGCGCGCCGGCCGACGGCGTGCGCTTCATCCTCTACGCCGTCGATCCGATCAGCGGCATGCCGAGCGAATCCCCGCTCACGACGATCGGCAGCGTGGACCTGACGGACGAGAGCACGCCCCAGGCCGACGTCATCGGCGTGCTGGTGAAGTTCGGGACGCAGACGGTCGCCGACTACGACATCAGCGGCATCACGACGCAGACGAGCGTCACCCTCTCGGCCGTCGGGTACCTCGCCGGAGTGACCGGCGGCAACCGCGTGGACTTCGACCTGGAGACCGTGATCAGCTTCCAGGGCGGCGCGGGCCAGCTCGATGTCAATTACCATGTCCAGGGCTCCAACAGCGTCGTGATCGACATCGTGGTCAGCGGATCGGACGCGTCCACGAGCATCGACGTCACGGTCAGCCACGGCCGCGACAACTCGATCCAGCTGGTCGGCACCGGTACTGCGACCACCGTGGACCTCCAGATCAAGTACAACGGCACGGTCGTGGCGACCGTGACCGGTAACGGCGACGCTCCCACCTTCACCGGGGCGAACGGTCACGCGCTCACCCAAGTGGAGATCGCCGCGCTGCTCAGCATCTTCGTCCGCGCCTTCGAGTTCGTGGACGAGTTGGATGGGGTGTTCAACCCGGGGCGTCTGATCTTCTAGGGTTGACGAAGAAGAAGGCGTTGAAGGTTGAAGAGAAAAGACGTTGACGCGCGCGGGCGGCCTTTCGGGCCGCCCGTTGTGCTTCTCGGAGGTAGTCGGGTATCGTCCCAAGCCATGAAAAATACGATCGCGTTCCTGAGCCTCCTTGTCCTCACCGCGCCGCTCGCCGCGCAGGCCCCTGATTCCGCCCTCATCCGCCGCGCGCTGCGCCTGCACCGCGACGTGCCGATGGTGGATGGCCACAACGACCATCCCTGGGAGATGCGTGCCCAACGGGTCATGGGGTTCGAGCACCACGACATGACGGGCTCCCT
>JAUYOW010000175.1 GCA_030697825.1 Gemmatimonadales bacterium
CTGGATGTCCATCCGCGAAGGGGGACGGCTGCTCGTGCTGCACCAGGGCTATAGCGTGCGGCTGCGTGGCCGCGGGCGCTTCGCGTTTCGGCAGTGGGGCCGCGCTTTCGAGTTGCCGGTCTGCTACACCGTTCAGGTGAACGGTGACGAAGTGACCGACGACCGCGAGGTGTGCGATCGTGACGACACGTTACGTATCGTGAACGAGGCGGGCGAGACGGCATGGCAGTTGGAGCCGGTCCGGATGCGTGGCGCGCCGGCTTACGCGGAGCGCACCGACACCATCGAGGACCTGGTTGAGAACGCGTTGCGGCGAGTTCGCGTCCGCATCGGCACAGGTGACGTTGACGTGGACTTGGACCGGTCCTCCGACGTGACCGGCGGCATGACGGTGACGCTGGATAGCGACGCCGATCTCGACGCCGCCCTGGACACGCTGATGCGCGTCTGGTCGCAGGACCCGGAATCGGTCGACCGGGCGGCGCGCCGCCTCGCCCGGCGCGTGGAGCGGCTCGAGCCCGCGCTCAGCCAGCTCGGCGAGACGCTCGGCCAGGAGATCGGTGAGCGGCTGGCACCGCAGCTGGAGAGCCTCGGTACCGATGTGGCTCGCGAGCTGGCCCCCGCCGTCGCGCGTCTCGGCGCGGATCTTGGGCGCAGCATCGTCACCGAGCTGGGTGCCCCGACGGTGGCCGGCGAGGGTGGCCGGAGCCGCAAGCCGAAACACCGCTAGCGGATTTTTCTCGAAACCTTGAGGGATGCAGGGGCAAGTTTTCCACGTGCCCCAACCATCGCCTCGGCCTGCACGGGGCCCACGCATCATGTCAGGAGGCGACGTCCTACCGCCGGTGGCACGGCCTCGGTTTCGGCGGGGGCGCTGAGCTGCGCGCGGGGGCGCTCCGCTTCGATGGCTCGGCCTCCGGCTCGGCGGGGACGGCTCTCGTCTCCACGATCATGATCGACCTCTCCTTCGCCCTCTACACTAAACTCCTGAAGGTCGGTGTCTCACCTACTATTGGCAGAGAGGGTCCCCAACGGGGCGGGAACGACCAGGACGGCCCCCGGGACGAGAGGGTCAGCGGGCCCGCCCGCAGAACGCCGCGGCCGCCCGCGCCAGGATAAGGGCGAGCTTCGCCACCGAGTCGAGCTCCACCCACTCAAGGGCGGCGTGCGCGCCCGCGCCCGCCGGGCCGATCACCGCGGTGTCGATCCCCGCGTCGGCGAGCAGCGCCGCGTCCATCCAGTACGGCTCGCCGACGAACGGCGGCCGGCTGCCCAGCACGGTGGTCGCCGCATCCGCGAGCGCGCGGACGATGGGCGCCTCGGCCGAGTTCTCGAACGGCCGGCGGGTGAGGAGCGGCTTCACGCTCGCGCGGAACGTCGGGTCGGCCGCGGTGAGACGGCCGGCGATCGCCCGGATCTCGGCGAGCACCTGCTCCTCGGTCTCGCCGGGGATGGTGCGGCGCTCGATCTCGAGCCGGCACTGCGCCGCGTAGGTGCTCGTGCCGGTCCCGCCCCGAATCACGGGCGCGTGCAGCGACGGCGGACCCACCAGCGGGTGGCCCGGCGAGCTACGCAGCCGTTGCTCGAGCTGGTCCAGCTCGGCGAGGAACCGGCCCATCCGCATGTTCGCGTCGATGCCCTCCTCGTAGCGGCTGCCGTGCGCCGCACGCCCATGCGTCTCGACCTCGATCCAGCAGAACCCCTTGTGCGCGACGCAGACGGCGAGCTCCGTCGCCTCGGTCACGATGGCGGCATCCGCCCGGTGGTGCCGGAGCACCTCCGACATACCGATACTGGCCACTTCCTCGTCCGCGACCGCCGCGACGAGGAGGTCGCCAGCGAGCCCGACGTTGCCGTCGCGGAGCGCGCGCACCGCGGCCAGACACGCGGCCAGGCCTCCCTTCATATCGTACGCGCCGCGCCCGTACAGGCGCCCGTCGCGGACCTCGCCCGAGAAGGGGTCGGCCATCCCCTCGATGCCCACCGTGTCCAGATGGGCGTACAACATCAGCGCGCGGCCGCCCCGCTTGCCGGTGAGGCGCCCGACCACGCTGGCGCGGCCGGACTCGGGCTCGTGGCGCGACACCGTCATGCCGAGCCGCTCGAGGGCCGCCGTCACGTAGTCGGCGATCTCGCGCTCGTTCGTCGCACCGCCGCTGAAGGCGGGGTTGATCGAGTTGATCCGCACTAGGTCGGCGAGCGTCAGGGTGAGATAGTCGGCATCGATGTTCACGCGCGGCACCTCGGGAGCCTGAAACCGTTGACCGTCAGCCGATCGCCCCGGGCCGGGACGGTGGCGCCCGGACCCGTCACCGTATGCCGGGCGCGAGCCACCACGGCGTCCGGGCCCGTCCATTCAGGTGGAGCCTCGTGCCGGCTCCGGCGGCGCACGCTTTCTCGTACACGGCTACGGCCGCGGCGACATCCTGCAGCGCCATGCCGGTCGAGTCGAAAACGATGATCTGGTGGTCTGACGTGCGCCCGGGCTTGTGGCCCGCGACGACCTCCCCCAGCTCTGCGTGTACGTCCGCCCTGGTCATGACGCCCGCCGCGATCGCATGGTGCAGGTCGCCGATGGTCGCGCACTGCTCCAGCACATCCACGACGACGATGCTCGCCGCCATCAGAGCGGGCTCCAGCTCCTGCTTCGCTTCGCTGTCCGCACCCACCGCCGCAACGAAAGTGCCGGGCCGCACGTGTTCGCGACCGAGGAAGGCCCGCCGCGACGGCGTGCACGTGACGACGATATCGCTTTGCGTGGTGGCGAGTGCCGGGTTGGGCACCGCGTGCACCGCGATGCCGAGCGCCGCTGACATCTCGGGCGCGAACGCGGCGGCCCGATCCGCGTTCTCGTCGAACGCGAACGCCTGGGTGATGGGGCGCACCGCGGCTATCGAACGCAGCTGGATCCGGCCCTGGTTGCCGCAGCCCACGATCGCCGCGACCCTGGCGTCCTCCCGCGCGAGGTGCTTCGCGGCCACCGCCGTCGCCGCGCCGGTCCTCCGGATGGTGATCTCGATCGAGTCCATCAGCGCGAGCGGAGCGCCGTTCTCGGCATCGCAGAGCGCGATAACGCCCTGAATGAGCGGCAGGCCGATGCGCGGGTTGCCTGGAAAGTTGGCGTTGATCTTGGCGGCGAAGTAGGGGTGAGGGGAACGGGCAGAAGGGAGCACGCCGGCCTTGATGTGGAAGCCGCCGCCGTCCACGTGAAGGCCGAGGATGCCGGGACGTGCGGCCAGCCCTTGGCCGTGGAGCCTGAAGGCGTGATGTACGGCGGCGATGCACTCATCGAGGGTGAGCAACTCCGCGACGTCGCGGCGGGTCAGGAACAGCGGGTCCTCGCACCTCATGATGCCTCCTTGCGCCTCCAGGCCCGGCATGATACAGTTGCGACTAATGAATGATTCAGCTGCGACATCAGCGCAAGGGGCGCCGGGCGAGGCGCGGTGGCTACTGCTCATCCACCAGATCCCGCCCAAGCCCGACTACTTCCGGGTGAAGGTGCGGCGCCGGCTGCACCGGATGGGCGCCAGGGCGCTCAAGAACTCGGTCTACGTCCTCCCCCGCGGCGACGAGGCGCTGGAGGACTTCCAGTGGCTCGCCCGTGAGATCGTGGCGGATGGCGGCGAGGCGACGGTGTGCGAAGCGGTGTTTGTCGCGGGCATCACGAACCAGGAGCTGGAAGCGATGTTCCGACCCAAGCAAGCGCGCGAGGAGACGCCCGCCGCCATCGGCAAACGTCTGAAGGTGAAGCCGGGGCGGACGTGGGTGACACGTCAGGGCGTCAAGGTTGATCGTATCGCGAGCGCGTGGCTCATCCGCCGCTTCCTCGACCCCAAGGCGCGGTTCAAGTTCGTGCCCGCGAAGGGGTACTCGCCCGCCAAAGGCGAGCTGCGGTTCGACATGTTCGAGGCCGAGTACACCCACCAGGGAGACCGCTGCACCTTCGAGACGCTGCTGGCGCGGTTCGGCGTCCGCGACCGCGCGCTGCGCGCCATCGCCGACATCGTCCACGACGTGGACTGCAAGGACGAGAAGTTCGAGCGTGGGGAGGCCGCCGGCGTGGCGGCGCTGGTGAACGGCATCGCCGCGGCGCACCAAGACGACGCGGAGCGCCTCGCGCGCGGGGCCGCCGTCTTCGACGACCTGTACGCGGCGTTCCGGAAGTCTCGCGGGTGAACTCCGGTCTGCGTCCGCTGCTGGGGTACTTCCTGCGACTCGGGACCATCGGCTTCGGCGGCCCGATCGCGCTGGTGGGCTACATGCAGCGCGACCTGGTCGAGGCGCGCGGCTGGTTCACCGAGAAGGAGTACAAGGAGGGTCTCGCGCTCGCCCAGCTGGCGCCGGGACCCCTCGCCGCACAGCTCGCGATCTACCTGGGTTGGGTTCGCGG
>JAUYOW010000176.1 GCA_030697825.1 Gemmatimonadales bacterium
ACGCGAACAGCGTGGTCGCGACCACGATGGTGACGATGAACGCCGCGAGGCTGCGCAGCACGTCCAGCCCGAACCGCGCTGCCACCGCCGCCGACAGGCACAGGATGCCGACCGGCGCGAGGAACATTATCCAGCCGACCAGTTTGATGAGGACCTGGACTACCGCGTCGGCGAGTCCTACCACCGCCGTCCGCGACTTCTCCTCGAGGCTTCCGGCCGCCGCGCCGAAGAGCACCGAGAAGACGATCACCGGCAGGAGCACGCCGTCCGCCGCCGCCTTCACGGGATTGACCGGCACCAGCTCGATGATGAACTGTCTAAACCCCTGGATCCGCCCCACCTGCTGCGTCACGTCCGTCGCGCCGGCGGCGGCGGCGCTGCGCAACGACGCCGCGACTTCCGCCGAGACGGGAGCCAGCGGCACGATGAGCTGCGCCACGAGCAGCCCGAAGACAGCCGCCAGTAGAAGGGTCCCGAATGCGAAGGCAACCGTACGGCTGCCTACCCGGCCCAGCCTCCGGAAATCCCCGAGGCTCGCGACGCCCGACACGATGGCGGCCACGACCAACGGTATGACGACCATGCGGATGAGGTTCATCCACACCGTCCCGATCGGCTCCACGCCGACCGCGACGCTCATCAGCCACGGCCGCCCGCTGGCCGAAGCGAAGAGCCCGAACGCGAGGCCTATGACCAGTCCGGCGAAGATGCGCACTGAGAGCGATGTCGGTTTGCTATTCCCTGGTGTCACGAAGCAGATTCCCCGGACTCACAAGGAGTGTTCGTGTCTAACGCGCAGACCATGTCGCCGCGCTGGGCCCTCATCCTGGGCGTTTCGAGCGGGTTCGGCGCCAAGTGCGGGATGGCCCTCGCCGCCGCCGGCTACGAGATCTGCGGCGTCCACCTCGACCGCAAGTCGGGACTCGCCAGGGTGGCGGAGATCAAGGCGGAGATCGAGAAGCTCGGCCGCCGCGCGCTCTTCTTCAACTCCAACGCCGCCGACGCCGAGAAGCGCAAGGAAGTCATCGACGCGCTGGTCGCCGAGAAGGCCAACCTCGCCGTCCTGCTCCACTCCCTCGCGTTCGGCGCCCTGAAGCCCTTCATCGGCGGAGACCCGATCAGCGAGCAGCAGATGGACATGACGCTCGCCGTGATGGGGCACAGCCTGGTGTACTGGACCCAGGACGTGGTGCATAGCGGCCTCATGGGCAATGGCGGCCGCATCTTCTCCATGACCTCGTCGGGCTCGACCCGCGCGATCGCTGCGTACGGCGCGGTCTCGGCGGCGAAGTGCGCGCTGGAATCGCACACCCGGCAGCTGGCGTACGAGCTGTCGCCGCAGGGAATCTCCGTCAACGCCCTCCGCGCGGGCGTCACCGACACGCCGGCCCTCCGCAAGATCCCCGGCAGCGACCAGTTGCTCGTCGGCGCGGCGCAGAAGAACCCGGCCAAGCGCCTGACCACTCCCCGGGACGTCGCCGGCGCGCTCGTCGCGCTGTGTCACCCTGAGGCCGGCTGGGTGACCGGCAACGTCATCAACGTGGACGGGGGCGAAGAGATATCAGCCGGGTGACCGCTCGTCCAGCAGCTTGACGTCGGCCTGGAGCGCGCCCAGCTGGTTCAGCAGCTCCTGGACGTTCTCGGTGGTCGGGACCGGCACTCCCTCGCTGGCGAACATTTTCGCGACCAGGGCATCCGTATAGCCGACGACGGCGTTGGAGACGGCCGTATCGAGCACGCGGCTGATGCGAAGTACGGCCGGCAACTGCTGCCGGGCCGGGAGCGCCACGAAGAGGTCCGCCAGCTCCACGATGACCAACTCGCGCCAGTGTTGAAGCTCGTCCACCACCTCGCCCGCAGACAGCCCGCGCGCTTCGGCGAGCCGGCCATACAGCTCCGTGGCGGCGAACCAGCTCTCGCGGGCCTCGCGGCGCAGCGGTCCGCACATGTGTACGAGAAGGTCGAGGATTATCTGGAGAGGACGGGCCAGGGCGGCCGGATCGAGCCCCTCCCTGCCGGTCTCCCGCTCGAGCAGCCACCGGGTCCACCGTTCCAGCAGCTCCTCACGGGCTGCGGCGATGCCGCGTCCGACGACCAGAAGCGTCGGCGCCGAGTGGCGGCCTGCATGGATCGTCACTGGGTGCAGATAATAGTCCCATGGCCACCCCTCGGCTAGCCAAGCTCCGGCTCACCGGCTCCGACGGGGGGCCGCTGTACGTGGACGTGCGAACGGCCGCGGGGCCGGGCGAGGCGCGCCCGGCCGTCGTGGTCTGTCACGGATTCAAGGGATTCAAGGACTGGGGCTTCTTCCCGAAGCTCGCGGAACGCCTCGCGCTGGCCGGGTTCACGGCGATCACCTTCAACTTCTCGGGCAGCGGGGTTGGCGACGGTGAGGAGTTCGACGAGCCGGAGCGCTGGGGACACCAACGGCCCAGCGGCGACCTGGACGATATCCAGACCGTCGTGGACTTCGTCGCCGATGGCGGGTCCGCGTGGGTCGGACTCGTGGGCCACAGCCGAGGCGGCGGCCTCGCGGTCCTGCACGCCGCAAGGGACGCCCGCGTCCGGGCGCTGGTGACGTGGGCGGCGGTCGGGAGTTTCCTGTGGTGGCCGGACGACGACCTGCGGAGATGGCGCGCGGAAGGGAAGATAGACGTCGTGAACACGAGAACCGGCCAGGTGTTGCCCATCTACCGGGACGCGCTTGACGACCTCGAAGCGAACGGCGCCAAAGCGCTCAACGTGCCGGCCGCCGCGGGACGCGTTACCGTGCCGTGGCTCATTGTCCACGGGACTGAGGACACTTCCGTTCCTCCAACCGAAGCCGAGCACCTGCGGGCCGCATCCCGCTCGCCGGCAACTGAGCTCTGGCTGGTGGAGGGGGCGGGGCACACGTTCGGAGCGAAGCATCCGTGGGCCGGAAGCACCCCAGACCTGGACCAGGTGATGGATCGGACGGTTCGGTTCCTGTCGGAAGCACTACGGTGACCAGAAACGAAGCAGCCCGGACTCCCACCGAGCCCGGGCTGTTCGTCCTTCAGAAACGGCGGGGTCGCCTAAAGCCCTGCGCGCCTCAGCCCGTCGAGGTCGCTATCGCCCGGGTCGGGGAAATAGTCGAGCATGGCGTCCTGACGCCGCTTCCAGAGGAGGCCGGCCGCGGCAAGCGCCGCGACAGCCAGCAGACTGACACCGAAGATGCGAATGGGGTCCTCCCGCGTTAGGGTTCACGCCACCAATCTAATGACCCATGCAATAGCAAGAACCGGGCCTGACTCGGTGCGCCCCTTCCGGCCGCCATGGGAATGATCGAACGACTACGACTTTCCATCCAGCGCCGCGTGCCCGCAACAGTGAATGACGAGGAGGCGCAACGCGCGGCCGTGGCCGTCATCGTGACCGGGGACCCGCAACCCGCCATACTCTTCGTGAAACGCAAGGAACGGCCCGGGGATCCCTGGTCGGGGCAGATGGCCTTTCCCGGCGGCTACGCCGCGCCGACGGACCTGTCACCCCCGGCCACGGCCGAGCGGGAAACCCTCGAGGAGGCCGGCCTTGACCTCGCCAACGCGGGACACCGCTTGGGGATGCTCGACGAACTACACCCCCGCAGCGTCTACCTCCCCCGAATCATCGTGACCCCGTGCGTCTTCTCCCTTCCGAGCCGACTGGAGTTGCGGCCTGGCGCCGAGGTGGACGCCGCCGTGTGGCTCGGCGTCTCGGGCCTCTTCGCCAAGGAGAGCCGTCGTCCGTTCGAGGTGATGCTGCCCACAGGGTGCCAAACTTTCGAGTCGATCGTCGTGGACGGGTTCACGATATGGGGACTGACCGAACGTGTCTTGGGGCAACTGGCCGAAGTCCTTGACTCAGGGTGGGGTGGACGATAGTTTAGGGGCAACTAAATCGTGATTTAAGGTTGCCTGTGACCGTTCAAACTGCTCCGCACTACGTACCAGACGCACCCTCAGCCATTCCGGTCCGGCTCGGCCGCGTTCGACGGCTCCTTCCTTACATGGGTCCGGCTTTTCTCGTGTCGGTCGGTTACATGGATCCGGGCAACTGGGCGACCGACATAGAGGGCGGCGCCCGTTTCGGCTACACGCTCCTGTGGGTGCTGCTCCTGTCGAACCTCATGGCGATCCTGCTCCAAGGGCTGTCGGCCAAGCTCGGGATCGTCACCGGGAAGAGTCTGCCCGAGAACTGCCGGGACCGCTTCCCGCGCTGGCTGAACTACATCCTTTGGGGCGCCGCCGAGTGCTCTGCGCTCGCGACCGACCTGGCGGAGTTCCTCGGCGCCGCCCTCGGGTTCAACATCCTGCTGGGCATTCCGCTCTTCCAGGCTGCGCTCATCACCGGCGTAGCGGTCTTCGCGCTGCTCGCCCTCGAGAAGTTCGGATACCGTGCCGTCGAGTACGCGATCATCGCCCTGGTCGCGGTGATCGGCCTCGCCTACCTGTACGAGCTGGCGCTCGCCAAGCCGCTGATGGCGCCGCTGCTTAAAGGGCTGGTCACGCCGAACATCATGGACGGCCGGCTCTACATCGCGATCGGGATGCTCGGCGCCACGGTGATGCCGCACAACATCTACCTGCACTCCGCGCTGGTGCTGCCGCGGCGCGCGCTGATGGAACCGCGCAAGCACATCCGGACCCAGGTCGCGGACTCGGTCGTCGCGCTCAACCTGGCGTTCTTCGTGAACGCGGCCATCCTGATCATGTCGGCCGCCACGTTCTTCGAGCGCGGCGTCGTGGTCACTTCCATCGAGCAGGCGCACGAGACGCTGGCTCCGCTGCTGGGCGGGTACTCGGCCGTGGCGTTCGCGATCGCGCTGCTCGCCTCGGGGCTGGCCTCGAGCACTACCGCCACCCTCGCGGGCCAGGTCATCCTCCAGGGGTTCCTGCACGTCCGCATGAGCCTCTTCGTGCGACGGCTCATCACGATGGTCCCGGCACTGGTCGTGATCTACTTCCAGGTGGACTCGCTCAAGATCCTGGTTCTCTCGCAGGTGTGCCTCAGTTTCGGGCTACCGTTCGCGATCCTTCCGCTCATCTCCCTCACCAAGAACCATTCGGTCATGGGCGAGTACACCAACCGTCGCGCGACCACGAAACTCGCCATCCTGGTCGCGGCGGTCATCCTGCTGCTGAACGCCCTGCTCGTATACCAGATGCTCGGCGGGAAGATCTGAGATGACCGCGCCGCTCTCCCGTTCGGTCGAGGACTACCTCAAGACCATCTACCGGCTCTCTGAGGGAGGCGGGACTGCCGCGACCAACGACATCGCGCAGAAGCTGGACCTGTCGCCGGCGTCGGTCACCGGCATGGTCAAGAAGCTCGCGGAGTCGGGGCACCTCGAGCACGCGCCCTACCATGGTGTGCGGCTCACCGGCCCGGGCCGGCTGGCCGCGCTCGCCGTGATGCGGCGCCACCGCGTCCTCGAGACCTACCTCATCACCAAGCTCGGCTACGATTGGTCCAGCGTGCACGAGGAGGCCGAGCGCCTGGAGCATGCGGTGTCGGACGAGCTGATCGACCGGATGGCGTTCGCGCTCGGCGAGCCGCAGTACGACCCCCATGGCGCTCCTATCCCGACCCGCGAGGGCCAGATCGAGCGCACCGACTTCGAGCCACTCGCGGCGATGGAGACAGGCACGCGGGTGGCATTCCGGCAGGTGGAAGACGAGGACCCGGAGCGGCTCCGCTATCTCAAGTCGCTCGGCCTGGTGCCGATGGTGGAAATGGTCGTGACGGACCGGCAGCCGTTCGGCGGACCGATCACGGTGCGCGTCGAGGGCAAGCAGCCGCAGGAACGGGTTATCGGAGAGGAGTTGGCATCGTGCATGCTCGTCGAGCGACGCTAGCGGCGTTCGTCGCGCTCGCTGCCGCTGGCTGCAACGCGCTCACCACCGACGAGCCCGACCCCGGCGACGTCCTCGACGGGCCGGTCGAGGGACTCACGGCGGAGGAGCTGCGGGCGTTCGCCCGCGGTGACCGTGATTTCGGTAGGCCGTTCGCGATCAGTGAAGGCCTGGGGCCCATCTTCAACAACGTTTCGTGCGCCTCCTGCCACAGCGGCGACGGCCGCGGGCGCGTGGAGAACGCTCTCACGAGGTTCAGCATCGGCCTCGACCTCGCCCTCGCGCTCGGAGGCCCACAGATCCAGGACAAGGCGATCCCGGGCGCGGAGCCGGAGCGGCTTCCGCCCGGCGTGGACGTGTCGGTTCGCCTGCCGCCGCCGGTCTTCGGCGTAGGGCTCATCGAGGCGATCTCCGACGCCGCGATCCTGGCGTACGCCGATTCCTTGGACGCCGACGGCGACGGCATCTCCGGGCGGCCGAACTGGGTGACGCCACCGGACTTCGTGCCGTCCGACGAGCCGGGCAGCGGGCCCGGACTGAGGCTCGGCAGGTTCAGCCGCAAGGCGCAGGTGGCGAGCATCCTCCACCAGGTGGCCGGCGCGTACCACCAGGACATGGGGATCACCTCCGACTTCCTGCCGGTGGAGAACACGAATCCCCTCGCGAGCCTTGCCACCACGGCCGCCGACAACGTGCCCGACCCGGAGATCCCGGCCTCCACGGTGCGCGCCGTGGTCAACTATGTCCGGATGCTCGCACCGCCCGCACCGGGGGCGATGACGGTGACGCGCCGGCGCGGGGCGGCTCTCTTCGACTCGCTCCGCTGCTCTAGCTGCCATGTGCCGGTGCTCCAGACGGGGCCGAATCCCGTCGCGGCGTTGGCCAACCAGCCGGTGCGCCTGTACTCCGACCTTCTGCTGCACGACATGGGCGACGGCTTGGCCGACGGCCGGCCCGACGGGAGCGCGAGCGGCCGGGAATGGCGGACCGCTCCGCTGTGGGGACTCCGAATGATGCGCCGGTTCCTGAACGGCGATGCCTTCCTCCTGCACGACGGCCGGGCGCGGAGCGTCGAAGAGGCGATCCTCCTGCACGGCGGCGAGGCGCAGTCGTCGCGCAACGGCTTCGCGGCGCTCTCCTCGGGCGACCGCACGGCGCTGCTCGACTTCGTGGGGTCGAGGTGAATCAGATGGACCGCCGCCGCTTCGTGGAGTTGACCGCCGGCGCGCTCGCCGCCGCGGGGCTCCCCGGGTGCGCGTCGCTCGTCGCGACGCCCGTGACGCCGGTGAACGGCGCCGTCCGCCTGCCCATCCGAAACTACCCGCAGCTGGAGCATCCGGGCGGCTACCTCAAGATCATGCCGGCCGGCCAGTCGACACCGCTGTACGTGCTCGTCCTCGCTGACGGGGAGTTCTCAGTGGTGTCGTCCGTCTGCACCCATCTCCAGTGCACCGTCAATGTGGAAGGCCCGCGGCTCCTCTGTCCCTGCCACGGCTCGATGTACGACCGCGCGGGCCGCGTGCTTCGCGGCCCGGCGGAGCGGCCGCTGCGCCGGTTCCCAGCCGCGACTTCGGTGGAGGGTGAGCTGGTGATCCAGCTCGGGACCGCCTCGTGATGACCCGGGTGCTGCGCTGGCTGGCGGTCACGGTGGTCATGAGCGCGGTGCTCGTCGGACTGGCGGGCCGGTGGGACCTACCGCGTTTGTGGGCCTACGCCGCGCTCTGCTACGCCACCGGCCTGATAGGTGTGTTCACCATCGATGCCGAGGTGACTCGCGAGCGCCTGAGGCGCGGCCAGAAGACAGCCGATCCCCTGGTGCTCTTCCTGCTCCGCGCCTTCTCCCTGGGTCACATCGCGCTCGGCGTGCTCGATATCGGGCGTCTGCACTGGTCGGATTCGGTGCCGGTGGGTGGGTCGGTTCTGGGGCTGACCATGATGGCTGCGGCCTTCCGCATCACGCTTTCGGCCGTCGCGGCCAACCGCTTCTTTGTTCCCGCGGTGCGCATCCAGAAGGAACGCGGCCACCGCCTGGTGGACACCGGCCCGTACCGGCGGGTGCGTCATCCGGGGTACGCGGGGATGCTGTTGTTCGGGCCGGGAAGCGGCCTGGCGCTCGGCTCGTGGCTCGCCTGCGTGGCAGGGCTCGCCGCATCGGCGGTGTTCGCCTTCCGCGCCGCGCGCGAGGACGGGTTCCTCAAGGCCAACCTCGAGGGCTACTCCGAGTATGCCACGCGAACCCGATACCGGTTGGTCCCGGGCCTATGGTAAGGGCCCGCGGCAAACTGGCCACCGGCGGCCTCGCAGCCGCGATGCTGCTTCTCGCCCCACCGCT
>JAUYOW010000177.1 GCA_030697825.1 Gemmatimonadales bacterium
GGCTGCCGCGAGCCCGCTCGCGGCGGTCGTCCTCGACCAGTACAACAACGGCGTTCCGGGAGTCACGGTGACGTGGTCGGTCACGCTGGGCGGCGGTTCGGTCGCTCCAGCGGCTGCGATGACGGACTCGACGGGCATCGCCATAACTTCGTTCACGACGGGCCCTGGTTTAGGCAGCCAGGCAGCGAGCGCCAGCGTCGCCGGCCTCGTCGGCTCGCCGGTTTCCTTCGGCGTGATGGCCACGGCGGCCATCACGCTCGTTAGGGAAGTGCCCATCCAGCCGAACTACGGGATCCACGACACTTTCGTGCGAGACGGGCTCGCGTTCGTTTGCGCCTGGAACTCGGGGCTCCTGATCTACGACGTAGGCTACGGCATCATGGGCGGCAGCCCCGCCAACCCGCAGCTCGTGTCAACGTTCATCACCTCCGCCAACGGCGTGCCCGGCGGAGCGCAGGTCCATAACGCGTGGTGGGTCTGGAACCCGACCAACGGACAGAAGCGGTACGTGTTCATCGGCCAGGAGGGGCCGGGCATGATCGGCTCGTCGTCCAGCGGCGATATCCACGTCGTGGATGTTACGAACCTGCTCAATCCCGTCGAGGTCGCGAGCTACACCCTGGCCGGCGCCGGGACGCACAACTTCTGGGTGGACGAGCAGGCCCAGATACTCTACGCCGCGTACTACAACGGCGGCGTGGTCGCGCTCGACATCTCGGGCACCCTCCCCGGGAGCCTCGCCTCGCGTGAGATCGCGCGCATCCAGCCCGACGGCGTGGGCAACACCTACATCTGGGGAGTGCAGCTCTACAACGGGTCCGTGTACGCGACCGACATGCTGAGCGGCTTCTGGCAGCTCAAGCTCACGGGCAACGCGTTCACCGTAGCGCTCGGAGGCAACAACGTGCCGGAGCGGTACGGCAGCGACCAATGGGTCGCGAACGGGTACGCCTATTCGGGGACCTGGGGCTCTCGCCAGACGGTCGGGAACGCGCTCAAGATCTGGAAGCTCAGCGCCACGGGGGCGCCGGTGCTCCAGGACTCGATCATCACGACGGGGATCAACACGGTGAGCGACGTCGAGGTGAGCCCGGACGGCAAGCTGCTGATGTTCAGCGCCGAGTCGGGCCCGAACGCCGGCATCCACTTCTACGACATCACGAATCCGGCCGCGCCGGTCTTCGCGGGATCGTACCTGGTGAGCACCGGCGTGCACACGGCGACGTTCTCGGCCATCAACAACCGGCTGTACGTCTTCGGCGCCAAGGACCCCGGCTCCCCGGCCCTCCTCATACTGGAAGTGACCGGACTCGCGCCGTAGCCGCGCGCGCAATAGCTTCTGTCGCGGCTTTCCCCCCCCAGGTCAAACATCATCGAGAGGGTACGCGCGATGCCGGTGCGCCGGATCCTGTTCTCGTTCGCCGCTTCACTCCTTTGCGCGCTCGCGGTCTTCACGCTGCCGCGCTTCGTCTGGAACACCGTGAGCACGGCGGTCGCTCAGCAACCTCAGGCCCAGGGCCAGGACAGTGCGGCCGTTCAGGCGGCGCCCGCCCCGGCCCCCGAGCCTCCCCCGGCCCAGCCGTTGGCGGCGCCCATCTCGCTCCTCACGCGGCTCACCGGCCTCCTGGGCATGGCGCTGATCATCGGGATCGGCTATGCGATGTCGCGCAACCGCAAGGCCATCAACTGGTCGGTGGTGGCGTGGGGCCTGGGACTCCAGGTGGCGTTCGCGATCTTCGTGCTGCGGGTGCCGTTCGGGCAGGAGCTGTTCCAGAAGCTCGGCCGGATCGTGACGACGATCCTGGGCTTTTCCTACGCGGGCACCTCGTTCGTGTTCGGGGAGATCGGCAAGCAGAATTCCAGCATCGGCGTCGTCTTCGCGTTCCAGATCCTTCCCGCGATCATCTTCGTCTCCGCGCTCTTCGCCATCATGTACTACCTCGGCGTCATGCAGCTCGTGGTGCGGGCGATGGCGATCGTGATGAACAAGGTCATGGGCGCGAGCGGGGCGGAGAGCACCAACGTCGCCGCCTCGATTTTCATGGGGCAGACCGAGGCGCCGCTCACCATCCGGCCGTTCCTGCCGAAGCTCACGCAGTCGGAACTCATGACGGTGATGACCGCCGGGATGGCGCACGTCTCGGGCTCGATCATGGCGGCGTACATCGCCTTCGGCGTCGAGGCGCGTCACCTGCTGACCGCCGTAATAATGACGGCCCCGGGCACGATTATGATGTCCAAGCTCTTCGAGCCGGAGACCGGGGAGCCGGAGACGCGCGGCAACGTGGACATCAAGGTGCCCAAGACGGACGTCAACGTGGTGGACGCGGCGGCACGCGGCACGAGCGAGGGGCTCCACCTCATGCTGAACGTGATCGCGATGCTGGTCTCGTTCATCGCGCTCATCGCGCTGTTGAACGGGCTCTTCGGCTGGATCCACGGCTACCTGGAATGGTTCCCGGCGCAGCTCCAGGTCGTACTCGGCTGGGTCGGGCAGCCGTTCGCCTGGGCGATCGGCGTGCCGTGGAAGGACAGCGCCGCGATCGGCGGTCTGCTGGGCGAGCGCACGGTGCTGAACGAGTTCATCGCCTTCGCGGACCTGGGCCGGATGAAGGCGACGCTGGATCCGCGCTCCTTCACCATCGCGTCGTTTGCGCTCGCGGGCTTCGCCAACGTCGGCTCGGTGGGCATCCAGATCGGCGGCATCGGCGCCCTCGCGCCCGAGCGAAAGCACGACCTGGCGCGCCTCGGCTTCCGCGCGATGCTGGCGGGCACGCTCGCGAACTTCATGTCGGCGGCGATCGCGGGGTTGTTGCTGTGAGAAAAAACGTGATGGGTGTACGCTTCATTGTTCAAACCGCGGATTCACCACGTTCCGAGGGGAACCGGAGGAAGCGATGAACCGGACCGCGAAATGGGTCGTGACGAGCGTCGTCCTGCTGATCATGGGCTATGTGGTCTACGGCAGCATGGCACGCGTGGGCCACGCCTGCGAGGTCTGCGTGGAGTTCAACGGAGGCTCCCGGTGCGCCAAGGGCGCGGGCGCCACCGAGGCCGAGGCGCGTCGCGGCGCGCAGACGGCGGCCTGTGGCGTGCTCGCCCAGGGCATGGACGAGTCCATCCGCTGCGACAACACCCCGCCCAAGACCTCGCACTGCGAGACGACCTGACCGCTTGACGGAGTGCCCCCCCCGGCCCACTCTTGAGCCGCGGTATCAACCTCGGTTCATCCCGGAGCCCACCCATGCGTCGTCTTTCGGTCGCCACTCTCTCGCTACTCGCCTTCGGCGCCACGCCGGCCGCCACGGCCGGCGCCCAACAGCCGGTCGCCGCCGCCCCGCGCCCGCAGTCGCCTGCCGCCGCCCCGGCCTCGGGAGAGTACCCGGGGCTCGAGACCGGCAAGATGTGGACCTTCGACGTCCCGCCGCTCGAGTACTGGGCCCGGCGCTACAACTTCCGCCCCACCCAGGACTGGCTCGACCACGTGCGCCTGGCGTCGGTGCGCCAGGGCGGGCCGCCGCCGGTCGCCGGCTGTTCGGCGTCGTTCGTCTCCGCCGACGGCCTCGTCATGACCAACCACCACTGCGCCCGCGCCTGCATCGACGCCGTGACGCGCCAGGGCGAGGACCTCCTCACGAACGGCTTCTACTCCCGCACCCGCGCCGAGGAGCGGGCGTGCCCGAACTACCAGCTCGACCAGCTGCTCAGCATCACCGACGTCACCGACAGCGTGAACGCGGCGGTTCCAGCCGCTGCGCTGGCCCGACG
>JAUYOW010000178.1 GCA_030697825.1 Gemmatimonadales bacterium
GGGACAGCGTTCCTCATGGAGCGCCGGCACCTCTGGCTCCGCAGCCGCCGCCAGGTGGCGATCATGCGCGTCCGCGACGAGGTGATCAAGGCGATCCGCGACTTCTTCTACGAGCGCGGCTTCGTCCTGGTGGACACGCCCATCCTCACCGGCTCCATCGGTGAATCCGCCGGTACGCTCTTCGAGACCGAGTACTTCGACCTCGGCAAGGCCTACCTGGGGCAGACGGGCCAGCTCTACCTCGAGTCCGCCTGCGCCGCCCTCGGCAAGGTCTACTGCTTCGGCCCCACCTTCCGCGCCGAGAAGTCCAAGACCCGGCGCCATCTCACGGAATTCCGGATGGTCGAGCCGGAGGTCGCGTTCAACACCTCCGACGACAACATGCGGTTACAGGAGGAGTTCGTCTCCTACATCGTCGCCAGAGTGCTCGACCGCCGCAAGGAGGAACTGAAGGAGCTCGAGCGCGACCCCGCCAAGCTCGAGGCGATCACCGCGCCGTTCCCGCGCGTCTCCTACACGGAGGCCATCGAGCTGCTCCGCGCCAAAGGCTCTTCTATCGAATGGGGCTCGGACTTCGGCGCCGAGGACGAGGCGAAGCTGGTCGAAGGCCGCGCCAAGCCGGTGTTCATCTACAACTACCCCACGGCCGCCAAGGCGTTCTACATGAAGGAGAACCCGGACGACCCGCGGACGGTGCTCTGCAACGACTGCCTCGCGCCCGAGGGCTACGGCGAGATCATCGGAGGGAGCCAGCGCGAGGATGACCACGACCGGTTACTCGCCCGCATCCGGCACGACGGCCTGCCGGAGGACGCGTACGGCTGGTACCTCGACCTGCGGAAGTACGGCACCTTCGTGCACGCGGGGTTCGGCTTGGGAGTTGAGCGGACGGTGGCGTGGATCACGGGCTCGCCGCACATCCGGGAGATGATCGCGTTTCCGAGGATGATGTACCGGTTGTATCCGTAGCCAAAAGAAAGGGGAGTCACAACCTCTGCAGGGCGGCCGCGGCAACCCAGAACGCGAACATCCACCGGATGATGCGGGTTTCCGCCGAAGAGATCTCGGTGCGCAGGTCGGCCAGCTTCGCGAACCCCGCCTCCATGTCTCGACGCAAAGCGAACTCGGCAAGCCGACGCTCCCACCTGGCGTCCTGCTCGGCTAACCGCTGCTCGAGCTTGGCGTCAAAGCGGCTGAAGTTCAGCTCGTTGAGTTCCCGCAAGTCCGCGTGATACGTGGCGTCCACCTCGTTGAACCAGGCGACGAGCTCGTTGGCGATGTCGTCGCCGAACTTCTGGCGGTAGGACGCGACGTCACGCGGCTGAGGACTCGCGACTAAAGTCGCGGCTCGGCAAGAGGACTGCCGCTGAAGCGGCGGTTCCGCGCGTCACTTCAGTGACGGATGCCGCGGCAGCTTCAGCCGCTGGCGCAATGGCGCCCTTGACCGGCGAGCTGCGTAGCCGTATTGTAGCACGCATGGCTACGTCTCCCCTCCGGTTCCTCAGCCTGCGTGACCTGCGCAATACGCCCGGGGCCCTGTGGCGCAAGCTGCGGGGGGGCGCCTCGGTGGCGATCACCTCCAGCGGTGAGCCTCGCGCCCTCATCATCGGCATCGAAGGAGATGAGCTGCCCGAGGTGGTCCGGCTGGTGGCGCGCCTCAGAGCGCAGCTGG
>JAUYOW010000179.1 GCA_030697825.1 Gemmatimonadales bacterium
GGCTGCCTGGGCCACGACATCGAGATCGAGTCGCCTCCCGAACTGGTGCAGCACGTGGCGCGCGTCGCGACACGGCTGGACACCATCGCGCGCCGGCAGGGTACCTCCATCCCCCGTCTATAGGATGGGCTCGCCCGATACCGGTCGATAGGCTTGCGGCACCTGCAACCTCCGAACGGAAACGGATCTGCCCATGCGCCTCGGCCCCGGTCTCGCCTGCGGAAGCCCGCCATGCCCCTGACCGCCACCCAGGTCGCAGTGGTCGAGGACGACAGCGGCATGCGCGAGCGCATCGCCCGCGTGATCGGCGCCGACCCGGCGCTGGCGCTGGCCTTCAGCGCCTCGAACGCGGTCGACATCCTGAACTGGCTCACGGACAACCCGGTCGATGTGCTGCTGGTCGACCTCGGCCTGCCCGACCACCCCGGCCTGCAGGTGATCCGCCAGTGCCGCCGCATGCAGCCGGCCTGCGCGGTGATGGTGCTGACGATCTTCGGCGACGAGACCCACATGGTGCAGGCCTTCGAGGCTGGTGCGCGCGGCGCGGTTCATGTGCTGGCCGAGCCGACCGCCCTGGGGCGGGTGCAAGCCGGGCGTATCGACGTAAACGATCTGCGCGGTGTCCGCGGTCTTGATGCCGAGCAAACGGTGACGCGTGGTCTGCGGGCGTGGGCTGGTGATGGAACCCTTGGCGCCGACCAGGCGGTTCAACAGCGTCGACTTGCCGACGTTGGGCCGGCCGACGAGCGTCACCATGCCACAGCGGTAATTCGTCATCCGCGTCGCGTCAGTTGTTCATAGGCCGCCGCCGCCGCCTGCTGCTCGGCGCGCCGGCGGCTCGCGCCCTCGCCGTGCACCGGTGCCGGCAGCCCCTCCACCCGGCATTCGATGACGAATTTCTGGTTATGCGGATCGCCGGCGACCTCGAGGATGTTGTAGCTCGGCAGCGGCAGCGAATGCTTTTGCAGGTGCTCCTGCAGCTGTGTCTTCGGGTCTTTGGGAATGGAGCGCGGGTCGAGCGCGGCCAGCGCGCTGGCGTAAAGCCCGAGGATCACGCGGCGTCCCGCCTCCAGGCCGCCATCGCGGTAAACCGCGCCGAAGACGGCTTCGAGGGTGTCGGCGAGAATCGAGTCGCGGTCGAAGCCGCCGCTTTTGAGCTCGCCGCCGCCGAGTTCGAGGCAGTCGCCGAGCTCGAGCGCGCGCGCGAGTTCGGCGAGCGTTTGCTGGCGCACCAGCGTGGCGCGCAGGCGCGTGAGCTCGCCTTCGGTCAGCGCCGGGTAACGTTCGAACAGCTCGGCGGAAACAACGAAACTGAGGACGCTGTCGCCCAGAAACTCCAGGCGCTCGTAATTCTTTTGGCTCTTGCTGCGGTGCGTCAGCGCGCGTTCGAGCAGGCCGGGGTCGGAAAAAGCGTACTGCAACCGGCGGCTGAGCTCGGCAACTGCTCCCGGCGTTGCTCTCGGCGGCTGTTCCTGACGCCGCTCTACCTCCTTCTTCCCTGAAGTCGTACCTCCTCCGTCC
>JAUYOW010000180.1 GCA_030697825.1 Gemmatimonadales bacterium
TGGAGAGCGATCGTCTGATAGGCGGCCACGATGGCGCGGTAGGCCGCGCTCACCTCGGCGCGGACCTGCAACTCGCGACCGCGGATGGCTTGGCGGACATCGTCTTCCTGCGCCCGCGCCTGCGCGGTCTGCACGTTGCGCCGGAACCCGTCATAGAGCGGCAGCGACACGCCGATCTGGTACGAAAACGGGTCGGTCCCCCGCGCCACGCTCGGCGGAAGCCGCAGCGTCACGTTGGAGTCCGTCGAGCTGCGGAATTTGCCGTAGCTGGCCGAGAATTGAAGGCTGGGCAGATACTGGGACCGCGCTGCCCGCACGCCCCACTGCGCCGACGCCTGGCGGGCTCTGAGCGCCACCAGCCCGGGGTTCTCCGCCAAAGCCATAGCCAGCAGCGAGTCGAGCCGGAACGCCGGCGGGACGACCGGGAAAGAGTCGGTGAGCTCGATGCGGGCCGGCTCGGGCGCGGGGACGCCAAGGCGCTGGAAGAGGACCAGCGTCTGGTTCTCCACCGTCTGTTCGGCCCGGAGGATGTTCACCGCGGCCTGGCCCTTTTCGACTTCGGCGCGGCGCACGTCGATCAGCGTTCCCTGGCCCACGCCGTAGCGAGCCTGGGCGAGGTTGAGGTTTTCCGTGGACCGCTCGACCGAGCGTTGTGCCAGGAGGGCCTGTGCCTGCGCCTGGAGCAGATTGAGGTACTGCTGCCGCACCGTCGTCTCGAGCACTGTGCGCGCGCCCGCGATGTCCGCGTCCGTGGCCCGCGCGTTGGCCGCGGCGAGGCCCCGATCGGCAAAAGTGGCACCGGAGAGCCGGTAGTTGACTCCCAACGACCACGAATTGTTGGTGGTGCTCGGGCTACTGAACGGAATCCCCGAGAAGATGCTCGTCCCTTCGCCCCGGTGGTACGTGCCGGCCGATAGGTCGGCCGTCGGCGTGAACAGGCTGGCCGTAGCGTTGGTCACTCTCCGTCCGGCAGCCCAGCTATCGTTGAGAGTGGCCCGGTAATCGGGGTTGTTCCTCCGGGCGATGTCCAGCGCCTCGGCGAGCGCCAGCCGCCGCACGGGCACCTCCTGGGCGTATCCGATGGCTGCCATCAGCGAGAACACCACCAGCCAGCCAATTATCAATCGAGCCCGCATACTCACGTTACCTTTTGTCGAAGTCATTGTGCTGTACGTCACTATGCCAGGGTCAGTTTCATCGCGAGACCCGGACTGTGAGCGTCCGCGACCCGATCCCTGACCGCGGTCGAATATAAGGGCTTGGACGCGTCCGCGTTTCAAGTTGGGATGCCGGCCGTGGCAGACCGGTTTAGCGGCGACTAGTGAGCGGGCAGCTCGGAGCGGGTGGCGACGATGCTAAGGCGGGGGACCGCGATGCGGAGCAAGTCCCCGTTGGCGGTGATCCAAAACCGGCGCTCGTCGCCGTCCGGGAGGCGGAGGACGAAGCGGTCGGCGGCGAGGCGCCGGTCGCCAACCAGCACGGTATCGGTGCCTTGTCCCTCCACCGTGCCGGCTACGGCGCGCTCATCGCTGGGTCGGATCACGGACACCGTTCGGGTGGTACCGATGGTCGGACGGGGCACGAAGTAGAATTCGTGGTAGGCGTCGCTCCCGAGGACGACCAGCGGGAGCCGCACCGGAAACTCGCGCGCGGTCTCGCCGTCGTGGGATGCCAGCCGGGCGCTGAAGCGAACGCCGCTGAGCTGTGCCGAGTAGCGGACCACGACGCGGCCGCCCTGGGTGGAGGTCTCCTGGAACGCCTGCGGCACCTGATCGGCGGAGAGCTCGAGCGCGTGTTGCACCTCTCGGTCGCGAAAGTGCACGGTCGAGACGGAGAGCACACCGTTCTGGCCCCGACGGTCCACCGTGGGGCGGATGGCGAACTCCTCACGCCCGATCTCGATGCCGTTCTGTACGATCACGAAGGTCCCGCGGTCGAGGAAGTCCTGGGCGACGGCTGGACGGACGGACGGATCGAGGAACAGACGGACGGCAAGGAACACGAGGAGTGCTCTCATACGTTGCTTACCCTGCGGCGGGCGCGGAGTTCGCGCCGAGCACCCGGCGCCGGATGCGGTCCAGGATGAACGAGTAGATGCGCTCGCCCTTCTCCGCGGAGGCGCGCGTGGGCTGGCCGATCGATCCCGGAGAGATGGCAGGAAGCTTCATCGTGGAGCCGCGCCGGTAGCGCCGGACGTCGTCCTCGGGCAAGATAAAGTCCTGGGCCTGCTCCATCCGGACGAGGTGGGGGGCCACGTAAAGAAGGAGCGAGGTGTCCACTTCACCGCCGTGGATCGGTCCCGCGGGGCCGTCCACCAGCGCGCCGAGATCCATGGCGAGTATGTCGATGACGCGAACTCGCGCGCGGTCGGTGACGACGGTGCCGAGCGCTTCCTGGTGCGGGGCGTGTCCATGCATGGTGAGGACGAGGAACTCCTCGACGCCCACTTTCTCCCAGTCGGGCAGCAGGTCGTTGAGCCAGCGACGCAGGGTCTTGCGGCGCACGCTAGCATTGCCAGGGAAGGCTTGCGCGGTCTGGTCGTTGACGCCGTACTCCACGGTAGGTGAGCGGAGGATGCGGAATTCAGCCGAAAGATCGTCGGCGAGGCGCTCGATGATGATGGTGTCGCACCCGAACGGCAGGTGCGGGCCGTGCTGCTCACACGTCCCGACGGGGATGATCAGTCGCGGGTTGGCGGCCAAGGCGACTCGCGCTTCGTCTGGAGTGATCTCCTTGAGCCGGAGCGGAAGGCTCATGCCGGAGCCCGGCGTCTGAGGCGGTGGCCCCTGGCATGGCTGGCCGCGACGGCCGCGGCGTCCGTGGTGGCGGCGGAGTGGATGCGTGCGCCGGCATGGGCTCTGGCGCTCGGGGTCGCGCTGCTCACCGGATACGTGGCAGTCGCGGCGCACCGGCTCTGGCGCGAGGGCGACGCGGGCGTGGTAGTCGCCGCGTCAGGCGCTCTCCTGATGGTCGTTCTCTCGGTGCTGGTCGCCGCGTTCACCTGGCGGCTGGCTCGGGTCGAGCGTCGGTGGTCCGCGGTACGCGAGGCCCGGATAGCAGCCGATTCGAGGCGGCTGGGCAACGAGCTCGAAGGCGCGGTGCGAGTGGTGCGCGGCCTGGCGGATCGCGCGGCCCCGGCGCTCGACCTTGCGCCGGCGAGTGCGTTCGAGGCGGTGGGCCGCCTGCTGGCGCGCCGCGGGGCGGCAACGAACTCGGTCGTGCTGTTCGACGCGCACGGGCAGCCTATGGCGTGGGCCGGCCCGCAGCGCGTGGCGCTGGTGCCGGAAGGACCGCCGCTCGCCGCCGTCATGACTCCATTCTACCTGTGGCTTGTCGCGCGACGCCAGACCGACGCCGGAACGGCGGTGGCCACGCTGCTTCTGGCGCGCGACTCGGCGACTCCGTCCGCGGGCGTCGCGTTCGCCGACCAATTCGCCGGTCGTACCGGCGATGGGCTGCGGTTCTTCGATCCCGCTAGCGCGCCCGCGGACTCGGACGTGTTCGACTACCAGCTCGACGGGGACACGCTGTTCGCCGTGCAGCCGGTGCCGCCGGAGCAGGCCGTGGCGCGCGACCGGCTGCGCGCCGGCGCGCGCCGGCTGGTGTTCTGGGCAGTGGTGCTCCTGCTGCTGGCGGGAGTGACCGGCGCGGTGCGCCTGCGGCTTCCACTTCAGGCCGCACTGCTCCCGGTCGGCG
>JAUYOW010000181.1 GCA_030697825.1 Gemmatimonadales bacterium
CGTCGGGACCGCCAGCTATCCCGCCGGCACGGTCATCGTTCCGCTGGCCGACGCCACCGTAGAACGGACCGTGCGCGAGGCGGTGGAATCGCTCGGTCTTGCGGCCTCCGGCGTGCGGGATGTGCCGAGCGTGGCGCGCCACGAGCTGGACCTGCCGAGGATCGGGTTGGTTCACTCCTGGCAGAACACGCAGAACGAGGGTTGGGTCCGATACGCCTTCGACCGGTTCGGCATCCCGTACACCTATCTCTCGACGCAGCAACTCCGGGATAGCGCGCGGTTGGCGGGCCTCGATGTGCTGGTGCTGCCGTACGTGACCGACAACGCCCGTGCGATCGTCAACGGACAGCCGCTCGCGGGTCCGCCGATCCCGTGGCGCCGAACGAGCGAGACCCCTAACCTCGGTGGCTACGACGAGACGGACGATGTGCGCCCCGGCATCGGGCTTGCCGGGATGGCGCGGCTGGATGAGTGGATCAGGAGCGGGGGCGTGCTGATCACGGAAGGTGGAACGGCATCGGTTCCCGTGGAGTTCGGCCTCGCACCGGGCGTGGACATCAGCGACGCGCGGCAGCTCAGGGTGCGTGGCAGCATCGTGCGGTCAGTCGTGCACGACCGTCGTAGCCCCATCGTCTATGGCTATCCCGACACGCTCTCGGTCTACTTCAACCAGTCGCCGCTCTTTCAGGTCGACACGACGACCGAGCGTGGCAGCGAGCGGCAGCGCGACTCGACGGTTCTCGCCGACCAGCGAAGGATGCGGCCCCGCGTGGTGCTGGGGTTCCACGCCCGGCAGGACTCGCTGCTGGTCTCCGGCCTCCTGGACGGTGGCTCGGAGCTCGCCGGCAGGCCGGCAGTGGTGGACGTCCAGGTGGGATCCGGCCATGTGGTGCTCTTCGCCATCCGGCCGTTCTGGCGGTGGGAGACTCAGGGGTCGTTCGCCCTTGCCTTCAACGCGCTGCTCAACTGGAACGACCTGGGTACCGGGTGGCCACCGCCGTCGGCGGCCCGCCGTCGTTGACGGGCATTGCTCCCCGGCACTAGGTTTATTCAACCGAACGGTTGAGAACAGCATGCAGACCGCGCTCCGATCCAGGAAAGCCGACATTCTCAGGGCCGCCGAGCGCGAATTCGCGGCGGCCGGCTGGGCCGGCGGCCGGGTCGAGCGCATTGCGGCGGCGGCGGGCGTGAACAAGCAGCTGCTTTTTCATTACTTCGAGTCGAAAGAAGGACTTTTCACCGCCGCAGTGTCGGGCCTCTTGGGTCGGTTGCGGGGAGACGATGGCGGCGGGGACTCCCCTTCAGGCGCGATCAAGTCAGTCATCACCGATCTTCTCGACGGCTTGCGGGCTGCTCCCGGAGTCGTGGGAATCGTGGCGGGAGCGCGCAGTGACTCTGAATTCCCTCCAGCTGCCGCTGCGCTGGTGCGGGACTGGAGGGACCGTCTGCTCGCTCGGCTTGGCACGGCCGTCACCGAGGGCCAGAGGCGAGGTTACTTCCGAGACGACGTGGATCCGAACGCGGTGAGCGCTGTCGCGACGGCTGCCGCGGTCGGCTTGGTGGCGCTGGAGCTTGATGGCAGCACGTCGGCTGCTTCGGGGTCCGTCGGGGCGGCGCGGACGCTCACTCAGCTCCTGGCGGACTACTGTGCATGGCGCTAGCCGCTTCCTGACAGCGCTGTCAACCGTATGGTTGATGACTATGCCAGCCTCGGCCGTCGCGCAGACGCGTGACACGGTCGTGACCATCGTCAGGCCGCCGCTCTCAACCGTGGTGTACGACCGCCGGGGCGGTCTGTTGGCTGAGATCGGCCCTCAGTCGCGCAGCTGGGCGCGCATCATCGACCTTCCGCCTTACGTAGGCCAGGCGTTCGTCGCCACCGAGGACCGCCGATTCTACCAACACGATGGGGTGGACGTCATCGGGGTGGTCGGCGCGCTTCGGGACAATCTCATGCGCGGCTTCGGCGGGCGTCCGCGCGGCGCCAGCACGATAACGCAGCAGCTGATCGGAGCGATGGGGCTGGTTGACCGCAGCGACATCTCGATCTCGCGCAAGCTGCGGGAGGCCGAGCTCGCCCGCGCCATCGAACGCCGCCACACCAAAGCCGAGATCCTCGAGGCGTACGTCAACTACATCAACTTCGGGCACGGCTGGTACGGCCTGGAGGCGGCGTCGCGGCACTACTTCGGCAAGAGCGCGACCGACCTCACGATCGCCGAAGCGGCGGTGCTCGCGGCTCTCCCCAAGTCCCCGGTGCAGTACGATCCTCGGGCGCATCCCGGCCGGGCGCTTCAGCGCCGCAACGTCGTGCTGCGTCTGATGTACAGCCAGCGCTACCTCACCGAGACGCAGCTCAACGCGGCGTTGCGCCAGCCACTGCGGGTCGTCCCCAACGATGGCTACAGCGTTCGCGCCCCGTACGTGGTCGAGTGGATACGTCAGTGGCTGGTGGAGCGGTACGGGCTGACGACGGTCAACACGGCCGGCCTCATAGTCAACACCACGCTCGATCCCGCGTTGCAGAGGGCGGCCGACACCGCGCTCGCCCTGGGCCTCGCGCAGGTGGAGAGCCTGCCCGCATATCGCTGGCCGCGGTACGGCACTCGGCCGGCCCGGCCGGGCGCCGGGCACACGCCATACCTTCAGGGCCTGCTGGTCGCGCTGGACCCGCAGTCGGGGGACGTGCTGGCGCTGATCGGCGGCCGCGATTTCCGGGACTCCGAGTTCAACCGCGCGGTGCAGGGCAACCGTCAGGCAGGGTCGGCCTTCAAGCCTTTCGTTTACGCGGCGGCGTTCTCGCAGGGCGCGCTCCCGACGACGATCCTGA
This sequence comes from Gemmatimonadales bacterium, assembly GCA_030697825.1. NCBI lineage: Bacteria > Pseudomonadati > Gemmatimonadota > Gemmatimonadia > Gemmatimonadales > Gemmatimonadales bacterium. The sequence continues at coordinate 2,831 of JAUYOW010000181.1, forward strand.
ACGACGCGCCGCTCTCCCTGCCGAACGGCGACGGCACCCGCTGGACACCCGAGAACAGCGACGGGACGTGGAGCGGCCCCGTCACCGCGCGCACCGCCCTCTCACGCTCGATCAACATCCCGGCGATCCGCCTCGCCCTCAGCACCGGGATGGACTCGGTGGTGGCGACCGCGCGGCGGATGGGGCTCACTACCGATATCCCGCCGTTTGGGGCCACCGCCATCGGTGCGGCGGACGTGCGTCCGCTCGAGCTGATCGCCGCATTCGGCACCTTCGCCAACCTCGGCGCGTACACCCCGCCGCGGATCGTGACGCTGGTTCAGGATGCCGCGGGGAACCCGATCTACGAGGCGCCGGCGCCCGTGGCCGCACCAGCGCTCGACCCGCGAGTCGCCTTTCAAATGGTGAGCATCCTTCAGGACGTGGTGGATCGGGGGACGGGCACGGCCGCGCGGCGCGCCGGCCTGCCTGCCAGCCTGCCGATGGCCGGCAAGACGGGGACTACCAACGACAACGCTGACGTCTGGTTCGTGGGCTTCACCCCGAACCTCGTCGCGGGTGTCTGGCTGGGGTTCGACCGGCCGCAGACCATCGCGCGGGGCGCCTTTGGAGGCACACTCGCGGCGCCGATCTGGAGCCTCTTCGCGCGCGAAGCCTACCGGCACCTTCCGGTGCCGGCCGCCTGGCAGCCGCCGCCCGGACTCGTGACCGTGCGAGTGCGCCGGCGCGACGGCGCGCTGGCTACCAACGACTCGACCGACGCGTCCTACCACGAGTACTTCATCGATGGAACCGAGCCGAGCGCGCGCGGCATGGCGCAGCGCCTGATGCGGCGGCTCAGGTGGTGAGCATTGACGGCCGGCCGGCGAACGCTAGCGCTTCTTGCCCGCGGAACCCACCAGCTCGTCCACGACCTTCGCCTCCCGGCTGACCAGCGCCACTTGCAGCACTTCCTCCAGGTCATCCACCGGATGGAAGATCAGGGTGCGGCGCACTTCGTCCGGAAGATCGTCCAGCTCGGGCTCGTTCTCCCGGGGCAGCACGATCTCCAGGATCCCCGCGCGCGCGGCGCCCAGCACCTTCTCCTTCAACCCGCCGATGGGCAGCACCCGGCCGCTGAGCGTGACCTCGCCGGTCATCGCGACGTCGTGCCGAGCGGCCCGCCCGGTCAGCGCGCTGATCAGGGCGGTCGCCATCGTGACGCCCGCCGATGGACCGTCCTTGGGGATGGCGCCCGCCGGCACGTGGATGTGTACGTCCCGGTCGCGGATAGCCTCGGGAGGGATGCCGAGCTTCTCGGCGTGGGTCTTGGCGTAGGTGAGAGCGGCCCGGGCCGACTCCTTCATCACGTCGCCGAGGTGCCCGGTGAGCACCAGCTCGTCCTTGCCCGGCATGAGGGAGGCTTCGACGAACATGATGTCCCCACCCATGGGAGTGTAGTACATCCCCGTCGCCACGCCGACGGCGTCCAGGGCCGCGGCATGCTCCGGGTGCACCTTGGGCCGGCCGAGGTCCCGCTTCACGTCGGCTTCGGCGATCGTGACCAGCTGCAGGGAGCCACCGGCGATCCGCCGCGCCACCTTGCGGGACAACCGTCCCAGCTCACGCTCGAGCTGGCGCACGCCCGACTCCCGCGTGTAGCCGCCGATCACCACCCGCACCGCTGCGTCGTCGATCTGCAGCTTCCCGGTGTCGAGTCCGTTCTCCTTGAGCTGGCGCGGGATGAGGTACTGCTTGGCTATGGCCAGCTTCTCGTGTTCGGTGTAACCGTTGAATTCCACCGATTCCATCCGATCCATCAGCGGGCCGGGGATATTCTGCGGGAAGTTGGCCGTGGTGATGAAGAGCACCTCGCTCAAGTCGAACGGCACGCCCAGGTAGTGATCCGTGAATGAATCGTTCTGGGCCGGGTCGAGCACTTCCAGCAACGCCGCCGCCGGGTCGCCCTGGAACGACACGCCGAGCTTGTCCACTTCGTCGAGCAGGAAGACCGGGTTCTTGGTCCCCGCCTGCTTCATCCCCTGGATGATGCGGCCCGGCATGGCGCCGACGTAGGTGCGCCGGTGGCCGCGGATGTCGGCCTCGTCGCGCGCGCCGCCCAGCGAGATCCGCACGTACTTGCGGCCCATCGCGCGGGCGATCGACTTGGCGATGGATGTCTTGCCGGTTCCGGGAGGGCCGATGAAGAGCAGTATGGGCCCCTTCGACAGCAGATGGTCGTCCTCCTGGCCGGGAGTCTGCCGGTCGTCCTCCCCGGCCTCCCTTTCCGGTGTGGCCTGCCGTGACGCTTCACGCAACTGGCGGACCGCGAGGAACTCGAGCACCCTTTCCTTCACGTCCTTCAGGCCGTAGTGATCCTCCTCGAGCACCTGCTCCGCGCGCGGCAAGTCGAGCAGATCGTCAGAGCGCGTGTTCCACGGCAACTCGGCGATCCACTCGAGGTAGGTACGGATGACCTGGGCCTCCATGGACTCCTTGGACGTGCGCTCGAGTCGCCCCAACTCACGCTCGACCTCCTTCTGCGCCGCCTCAGGCAACTGGAGCTTCTCGATCTTCTCCCGCAGCTCGGCGATCTCCCGATCTTCGTCTCCGTCGCCCAGCTCACGTTTGATCGCCTTGAGCTGCTCCCGCAGGTAGATCTCCTTCTGCCGCTCGCCGATCTCCTCCTGGACCTGCGACTTGATCTCCTCTTGGGCGTCGGACACGGCGATCTGGCGCTGTACGCACACCAGCACGCGGCGCAACCGGTCTTCGACGGCCAGCGTCTCCAGCAGCTGTTGCCGCTCCGGCGTCTTCAGCTCCAGGTAGCCGGCGACGAGGTCCGCGAACCTGCCGGGGTCGGTGACGGAGTCCAGCACCTGCTGGACCACTTCCTCGGGAAGGCCGCTCTTCTGGCCGAGTTCCGCGGCGCGCTCGCGCGCCTCCTTGTGGAGCGCCTGGAAGAGCGAGTCCTTGGGGTCGGCGGGTTGGATGTCCTCCACTTCGTGCAGTACCGCTTCGAGGAAGCCGTCGCGCTCCTGGCAGTGCAGCATTGCGGCGCGAAACTCGCCGTGGAGCACGAGCTGCACGCCACCCAAGCCTCGCTGCATCTGCCCGATGTGGGCTACCGTGCCCATGGTGTACAGGTTGCCTGCTGAAACCTGTTCCGTGTTCTCCCGTTGGGCGACCGTGAAGATCAGTCGTTTGTCGTCCTTGAGGGCTCGTTCGATGGCGCGCAGGGTGCCGCGGCGTCCGGCGCTGACGGGCGCGGTGACCTCGGGGAAGAGGACCATGTCGCGCAGCGGGAGAACGGGGAGAGTCATTCGTTCGGTCATCGGCGGCTCACGGCATCTGGTTGAGTGCTCTAGCGGTTCAACACCAACTGAGCAGCGATTGTGCCACCATGCGGCCACGGAACCCGTGCCATTGTGGCAGGCTACGGTTGCTCATCTCACGTACTGGCACTAATCTATGCCCCAAATGCCGGTGATGATGCAATGACATCGAGCGGCGACCGCGGACTCGAGTCGCGCCTGGCCGACGCCTTGGGTTCCGCATACACGATCGAAGGCGAGATCGGCCGTGGCGGCATGGGTGTCGTCTACCGGGCGAAGGACGAACGGCTCAAGCGTTCGGTCGCCGTAAAGGTCCTGCCGCCTGAACTCGCCTACCGCGGCGACATCCGCGCCCGATTCATGCGTGAGGCGGAGACATCGGCCCGGCTGTCCCACCCCAACATCGTTCCCATTCACGCGGTCGGTGACGCCAACGACCTGGTGTACTTCATCATGGGGTTCGTTGACGGCGAGTCACTGGGGTTGCGACTCAAGCGCCGGGGCCGGCTCTCCGTGGACGAGGCGCGCCGGATCATGCGTGAGGCCGCGGACGCGCTCGCGGCCGCGCATCAGCAGGGCGTCATCCATCGCGACGTGAAGCCTGACAACATCCTCCTCGAGGGCACGAGGGGGCGGGTGATGGTCACGGACTTCGGCATAGCGAAGGCGCTGTCCTCAGAAAGCGGAGGCACGCTCACCGAAGCCGGGGTCGCCATCGGCACGCCGGCCTTCATGAGCCCCGAACAGGCTGCGGGCGAGCGGGAGATCGACGGCCGATCCGATCTCTACTCCCTCGGAGTCGTCACCTACCAGATGCTGACCGGTGAGTTGCCCTTCCAGGCCCCGACCGTCCCTGGCCTGCTCATGAAGCAGATCATGGAGCTGCCGGCGCCGGTGGAGCGGAAGCGTCCCGAAACTCCCAAAGAGCTGTCGCAGACGGTGATGCGGTGTCTCGAGAAGGACCCCGAGGACCGGTGGCCGACGGCGGATGCACTGCGGCGCGCGCTCGAGACGAACACCTATACGGCACCGCCTCCGCGGGCGGGGGCACGCCGCCGACCGGGCGCCGACCGCGCGGCGCTGGACAGCCTGGGCGGGGCGCTGGACAGGGGCCGCCGTGCCATCGAGCGCGCGGAGGAGCGCGCAGGGCAGGCGCTGCAACGCGGCGACCAACCGGGGCGTCGGGTCAGCCGCCGGGCCGAGCGCGAAGAGCGGCGTCGCTCGGAGAAGGAGCGGGAAGAGGAGGAACTGAAGCGGATCGCCAAGAGCACCGGCGAGCCGCTGGTGGTGACCCGTTTCCGGAGCAAGGCCGCGACCTTTGCCGCGGTCAACGGGATGCTCGTGCTCCTCAACATCGCTACCACGCAGCTCGATCCTCCTTGGGCGCTGTTCCCCATAGTGTTCTGGGGCTTCGGCCTCGCCAAGGACTACGCGAAACTGTGGACCACGGGCTACTCGTGGCGCGACGTCATCCATCGGCCCCCCGCGCCCGACGCCGTGGAGGCGAAGACGACGCGTGCCGGCATGCTCGCTCCGCTCACGGCGGACGAGTTCGGCGCGCATACGGAGGGGATCGAGCAGGCGCGCAGCGACCGCGCGGCGGTGCTGGCGATGCTGGAGCGCATGCCCAAGTCGGAGCGCAAGCTCCTACCGGAGATCGCGCCCACCGTGGACCAGCTCCTGGAGCGGGCTACCGACCTCGCGCGCACCCTCAATGCGCTGGAGCGCGACATCGACATGGGCTCGGTTGAGAAGCTCGAGGCGCGGATCGCCGCCATGGAGCAGGAGCCGCCCAGCGCCGAACGGGAGCGCCGAATGACGCTTCTCCAGCAGCAGCGGCAGAAGGTGGCCCACCTGATGACGAGACGGGCCGCACTGTCCTCCCAGCTCGAGTCGTGCCTGCTCGCGATGCAGAACGTGCGGTTCGACCTGCTGCGGCTCAGGTCCTCCGGCGTGGCGGAGGCGTTGGGTGACCTGACTGCGGCGACCCAGCAGGCGCGCGCACTCTCTCGCGACGTGGACGCCGCGATAATGGCGGCGGGTGAGGTGCGGAAGCTCACGAACAACGATGCCAACCTTACGCGGGACTAGATCACTGCGTCCGGCTAGCTGGGGACTGCCGGGTGGTGGCGGCGCGCCGTATTGGTGCGCGCCGAGTTATGCGCCGGTTTGTCGCATAAGCACGGTGTAGGCCGAGTTATCACGCGAGCTCCGACCCGGGCCGTTGCGCGCCGAGTTATGCGCCGGTTTGTCGCATAAGCACGGTGTAGGCCGAGTTATCGCTCGAACGGCGGCCGGGACTGGAAGACAAGTAGGGTAAACTACTAGTTAGGCCGCGCGGACACTTTACCAGGCCACCATGATCACAGCCAACGTCGTCCATAGGGTCTTCCGCGTACGGTGGGGCACCAGTTTAGGCACGGCCTTCACAATCGACGTGGATGGCAAGCAGTATCTTGTTAC
>JAUYOW010000182.1 GCA_030697825.1 Gemmatimonadales bacterium
GGGGGTGGGGGGGGGGGGGCGGGGTACCTTTGGTTGCCTGCCGCCGCGAGGGCGCGCCGCGTGGGGCACCGTCAGGACCCGCTCCCCGCTCCCCGCTCCCCGTAATCGCTCCTCCTTGAGCTCGCTTCGCGGCCTCCTCCCCTACTTCCACCGTTACCGCGGGCGCCTCGCCCTCGGCCTGCTCTTCGTGGTGGCCGGCAACGTCTTCCAGTTGGCGGGCCCGCAGTTCCTCGGCAGGGGAATCGACGCGCTCACGGCGGGCGCGGCGCACTCGCGGATCGCCTGGCTCGCGGCGGGGCTCATCATCGCGGCGCTCCTCACCGGCGCCGCGCGCTTCGGGATGCGCCGGCTGCTGAACGGAGTGAGCCGGCTCATCGAGTTCGACCTCCGGAACGACCTCTACCGCCACCTCGAGACGCTTCCGCCGGCGTTCTACCACCGCGTCCCGACCGGCGACCTGATGGCCCGCGCCACCAACGACCTAGGCGCCGTCCGCATGGTGGCCGGGCCCGCCATCATGTACCTCACCGAGACGTTGACCCGCATGGCGATGGCCATCCCGCTGATGGCGCGGATCGACTGGCGTCTCACCGGGCTCGGCCTCGTGCCCATGCTCGGGATGCCGCTCGTCATGGTCGCCTTGGGGGGCCGCATCCACCGCCGCTTCGAGGAGATCCAGGAGCACTTCTCGACGATGACGACCTTCGCGCACGAGAACCTGAGCGGGGTGCGCGTGGTCCGCGCCTACCGCCAGGAGGGCGCGCAGACGCGCCGGTTCGAAGCGCTCAACGCCGAGTACTTCCGGCGGAACATGCGCCTGGCGTGGACCTACGGCGCGCTCTTCCCGATGATCAGCCTGCTAGGCGGCTTGGGCGGCGTCATCACCCTCGGCTTCGGCGGCCTGCTGGTGATGCGCGGCGCCGTCAGCCTCGGGGACTACGTCGCGTTCTGGACCTACCTCGTCCTGCTGATCTGGCCGATGGTCGCGCTGGGGTGGGTGGTCAACCTGTTCCAGCGCGGCGCCGCTTCGATGGGACGCATCCAACAGATCCTCGATGAGCAGCCGACCGTAGCCGACCCGCCCTCGCCGCGCACGCTGCCCCCGGCGACCGGCGGCCGCACCATCGAGTTTCGTGACGTCTGGTTCCGCTATCCCGCCCCGAAGCCCGGAGACGGCGCGCCGGCCGAAGCCCGCGGGTGGGCGCTCCAGGCGATCTCGTTCGTCGCACCGGCCGGTGCGCGGGTCGCCGTGGTCGGAGCGACCGGCGCGGGCAAGAGCACACTGGTGGAGCTGATCCCGCGCCTCGCCGACCCCGACCGCGGCGAGATCCTGGCGGACGGCGTCCCGGTCCGAGAGCTCAGGCTCGCCGACCTGAGGCGGGTCATCGGGTTCGTGCCGCAGGAGACCTTCCTGTTCTCGCAGACCATCGCCGAGAACGTCGGCCTCGGCGAGATGGGACAGAGCACGCTGGAAGCGGCGGCGCGCGTCGCCCAGCTTCACGAGACGGTGACGGGGTTTCCGGCAGGCTACGAAACGATGCTCGGCGAGCGGGGGATAAACCTCTCAGGCGGACAGAAGCAGCGCGCGACGCTCGCGCGGGCGCTGGCGCGCGACCCCGACGTCGTGGTCCTCGACGACGCGCTCTCGGCGGTGGACACCGAGACCGAGGCCGCCATCCTCCGCGGGCTGCGCGAAGCGCTTTCCGGGCGCACCACGCTGGTCGTCTCGCACCGCATCACGGCGGTCCGCGACGCCGACCTGATCGTGGTGCTGGACGACGGCCGAATCGTCGAGCAGGGCCGTCACGATGATCTGTTCGCGAAGCGGGGGCGGTACTGGGAGCTGCTCAGACGGCAGCAGCTGGAGGAAAGCCTCGAAGCCGCCGGCTAGAGCCGCGACTTGATGAACTCCGGCGTCAGCCCCTGCAGCCACCCCGACAGCACCGTGAACGTCCCGGTCATGAGCAGCAGACCGAAGAACACGAGCAACGCTCCCGCCACGCGCTCCACGTATCGGATGTACTTGCGGAAGCTCTTGAACCACGCCAGGAACGCCTCGAATGCGTATGCCGCGACGAGGAACGGGATCGCCAGACCGAGGGAATAAGCCACCAGCAGCCGGAGTCCGTGGCCGAAGTCCGCCTGGGTGGAGCTGAAGAGGAGGATCGAGCCGAGTATCGGTCCGATGCACGGCGTCCACCCCGCACCGAAAGCCATCCCAGCCAGGACCGAGCCAAGGAACCCGATCGGCTTGTCGCCGAGATCGAAGCGCGCCTCACGCGACAGGAACCCGATGCGCAACACCCCCATTGTGTACAGGCCGAAGATGACGATGAGCGCGCCGCCGGCCCGCTCCAGCCAGTGCTGGTAGGTGTTGAGCACCCGGCCGAACGCGGTCGCGGTGGCGCCGAGCGCGATGAAGATGAAGGAGAACCCGACCACGAAGAGCGCCGCGTGCAGCAGCGCCAGGTGCCTTCGCTTCTGGATCTCCGCGGCGCCTCCCATGCCGGTGATGTACGACAGGTAGCTCGGCACCAGCGGGAGCACGCACGGGGAGAGGAACGACAGCAGACCGCCGAGGAACGCGACCAGCACGCCGCTACCGCTTCCTGCCGCGTCGCCCGTATCTGCCGTAGTACCCTATAAGCCGGTAAACCAGCTTGGCCACGAGGAAATCGGGCGCCGACATGCCCGGTATGGGCGCCAGCTCGACCACGTCGGCCGCCACCACGCGCTTCTCCTGGAAGACCCTCTCCAGCAGCCGCATGGTGGGATACCAGGTCCCGCCGCCAGGCTCCGGCGTGCCCGTGGAGGGAACGAGCGAGGGATCGAAGTAGTCCACGTCGATGGTGAGATAGACGTCCTTGCCCAGCGCCGCGAGCACCCGGTCGATCCACTGCTCCCCCGACGCGACCTCTTCGGCGAAGACCGTTGTGATCGTGTCCTTCCGCCGGCGCATCAGCCGCCGCTCCGACGCATCTATCGCGCGGATGCCGACTTGCACCAGGTTCACGTGGTCCGCCACGCGCCGCATCACGCACGCGTGCGAGAACGGAGTCCCCTCCCAGGCATCGCGGAGGTCACCGTGGGCGTCGAGCTGGAGCACGGAGAGCTTCCGGCCCTTCTTCCGCAGTCGCGCGGCGTGTTCGAGGATCGGCGGCCCGCTGATGCTGTGCTCGCCGCCCAGCATGACTACGAACTTCCCGCTGTCCGCGACGCGGGCGTAGGCGCGTCGCAGCTCGCGCATCGCCGCTCCCGGGCCCGCGACCGTGAGATGCAGCTCAGGGAGCGTGGCGACGCCGACGAGGTATGGCTCGTCGTCCAATTCGTGGTCGTAAAGCTCGACGGCCCGCGAGGCGTCGAGGATCGCCTGCGGGCCGTTCCTCGCCCCGCCGAGATAACTGGTCGTCGCCTCGTACGGGACGGGGAGGATGTGCACGGCAGCACGCTTCGGATCCGCGACCTCAGCCGGCAGCCCGAGGAAGTTGCGCGGCGGCGCCTCGCTCACGACTGGGATTGGTCGCTGTTGAATGCCACGTACACACACGCGGCCACCACGGTCGTCCAGAGACCCTCGGGCCCGCACTCGGCCGACTGGGTCACGTTGCGCGTCTTCACGATGTCGCCCGACATCAGGTAGGCCTCGCGCCTCTCATCCCACGCCTGGTTCGGATCGAAGGGAACGCCCAACGTCGTCGCGAGCATCGAGGCGGCGAGGTCCTCGGCGTAGTCTCCGGCCACCTGCTCCTTCTGGCCGTAGGAGTGGTGCTCCGAGATGTACCCGTAGTGGTTAGCGTCCGAAGGCACGGCGATGCCGATGGACGCCACGACCATCCGGCTCGGCTCGTTCGTCGCCATCTCGGCCAGCACCGCGAACACCACCTGCCCTGGGTGAAGCAGGACGAGCCCTTCCTGCCGGGACACCAGCTTGCCTTGCGGCGGGAAGATCGAGCTGACCCGCACCAGGTTGTACTTCTCGATGCCCGCGTCGCGCAGCGCCTTCTCGAAGCTGGTGAGCTTTTCCTTGTGACGACCCACGCCGCGCGTCAGGAAGCCCTTGGTGGGAACTAGACTCATCGGATTCACGGTGCTACCTCTGGCCCGGTGGGGTGGGTGGCGCGACGCCGTCGCGCTGCTGGCACTCGGGGCAAGTCCCGAAGATCTCCAGCCGGTGATGGTGATGGCGGAAGCCGTACTCTTCCGCGATGAGCGCCTTCATCCGTTCCAGGCGCTCGTTGGCGAACTCGATGACCTTGCCGCAGCGCAGGCAGATCAGGTGCTCGTGGTGCGGCTGCCCCGGCACCCGCTCGTAGCGGCGGAACCCCTCGCCGAAATCCCGCTCGGTGATCATACCGCTGCGGGCCAGCAGGTCGAGCGTCCGGTAGACGGTCGCCTTTCCGACGTGCGTGCCGCGCTCGCGCAGCTTGCGCTCGATGTCCTCGACGGAGAAGTGCCCGTGCGCCCCGAGGATCACTCCGGCGACCCGCTCGCGTTGCGCGGTAACGGGCAGGTTGTGCTCCCGGAGGTAGCAGCGGAACGCCTCGAGGAGCTGGGGCCCGAGCGGCGCGCCGCTCTCACCCTGCTCGGGGTGCGTCACCATCGCCGCGCTTCCATTCCGTCAGATCGACCAACTCCGCGTCACCGGCCTCGTCGGCGCGGCGCCGCACGCCCTCGATCACCTCGGGCACCAGCGCGGCGGGCGTTTCGGCCGTCTCGTCCAGCTCGAGCGCCGTCTTCCCGCGCTCCTGGCCCTTGAGGTTGACCGTGTATCGCGCGCGGTAGACGCGGCGACGGTCACCGCCCGCCACGCGGCTGACCACCGCTACGCCGTACTCGCGCCCCTCCCGCCGAACGCCCGGGAACACCCACACCGCGTCCACTTCGTCGCGCGGCATCTGCTCGGCGATCGCCGCGAGCAGACGGCCCAGCGAGTCGCTCATCTCCTGCGGCGGTGCCATTGCGGCAAGAAAATACGTTGAAGCGATCGAAAGCAGAAGTGTCGAGAAAGGCGGTCTCACAGCAGAGCCACGGGGTCCCGGTCCACCACGAGTCGCACGCCCCGCGGCGCCGGCGCGCGGTCGGCCAGGTAGCCGATCAGCCGAGTCAATCGCGCCGCGTCGCGCGTCCGGAGCAGGAAGTGCCAGCGCCAGCGCCCCCGCACCCTCGCGATCGGACAGGGCGCGGGGCCCACCAGGTCCGCCCGAGCCGCCGGCCGCGCCCGGAACAGGGCGCGCAGCCACTCGGAGACCGCCAGCGCGCCGTCCGCCACCGCCCGCTCCCGCGTCCCGCTGATCACGCAGTTCGCCAGCTGCACGTGCGGCGGGTACGCCGGATCGCGGCGCTCCGCCAGCTCCGCTTCCGCGAAGCCGACCGCGTCGTGGCGGGCCGCGAACGTCACCGCGGGATGCGCCGGCTGGCGGGTCTGCACGATAACGCGACCGCCGCGCGGTCCCCTCCCGGCGCGGCCCGCGACCTGCGTCAGCAACTGGAAGGTACGTTCCGCGGAGCGGAAGTCCGGCAGGTTGAGCGCCACGTCCGCGTCCACCACGCCCACCACGGTCACCCGCGGGAAGTCGAGCCCCTTCGCGATCATCTGGGTGCCCACCAGCACGTCGACCTCGCCCCGCTCCACCGCGGCCAGGATACGGTGGTGCCCCAGCTTCCCGCTCGTCGTGTCAACGTCCATCCGGGCGATACGCGCGCCCCCGAAGCGCGAGGCGACGAACTCCTCGACCTGCTGCGTCCCGACGCCGCGGAAGCGCTGCGTCGCCGCGCCGCAGCTCCGGCACGCCGATGGAGGCGGCTCCCGGTGGTCGCAGTGATGGCATCGCAGCGTCGGGGGCGACCGATGATAGGTGAGCGTGATGCTGCACCGCGGGCATTCCCACACCTCGCCGCACGCCGGGCACTGGACGAAGACGCTGAACCCGCGCCGGTTGAGCAGGATCATGGCCTGCTCACCGCGGCCGAGCGCGCCCGCCACCGCCGTGTCCAGCTCGTCGCTCCACGGCACCGGTCCCGCCTCGCGCGAGCGCGGCGCGGCTCGGAGGTCCACGATCGCCACCGGCGGCAGCGGCCGGGCGCCGATCCGCTCCGGGAGGGTGATGAGGCGGCAGGTGCCCCGCTCCGTCGCCGACCAGCTCTCGAGCGACGGCGTGGCGCTCCCCAGCACCACGACTGCGCCGGACAGCCTCGCGCGCACGACCGCGACGTCGCGGGCGTGGTACCGCGGCGCCTCGCCCTGCTTGTAGGACGCGTCGTGCTCCTCGTCCACCACGATGGCACCGAGCCGCGGAACGGCGGCGAAGACCGCCGACCGCGCCCCGACCGCGACCCGCCGCGTGCCCTCGCGGAGCGCCCGCCACGCGTCGTATCGCTCCCCGTCCGAGAGCGCGCTGTGGAGCACCGCCACCTGGTCGCCGAATACGCCGCGGAAGCGCGCCACCGTCTGGGGTGTGAGCGCGATCTCCGGCACCAGCACTATCACGCTCTTGCCGGCGTCCACCAGCCGCCGGAGATACTCCAGGTACACCAGTGTCTTCCCGCTGCCCGTCACTCCGAACAGCAGCCCCACGCCGCCCGGCCCGAGCGCGTCGAGGCTCGCGATCGCCTCGCGCTGCTGCCCGGTCGGCGCGCCCGGCGGAGCGCTCGCCGGCAGCGCCGCGAACGGGTCGCGCTCCCGGCGCACACTCACGGCGCGCATCACCCCCGCGCCGATGAGCGCACGGAGCGCCGCCGCCGACACGCCGGCCCGCTCGAGCTGCGCCGCGGAGGCGTGCCCCCCCTCCCGCTCCAGCGCCTCGTACGCCTCCCGCTGCTTCGGCGCGCGAGCGAAGCGCCGCTCGCGGTCGAGCAGATGTTCGAACCGCTGCGCCAACTCTAGCACCCGCTCCCGCCGCTCGGGCGGCGCGGTGCGCGGCGGCTGGGTGACGATCCGCGCCCGGCCCTCCGACGCCAGCCGCTGCACCAGGCGCACGCCCGCGCTCCCCGCGCTCCGGCGAATCGCAGCGAGAGGCACCGGACGGGCTCCCCAATCTCCCCCTATTCCCTTCTCTCCCCTTTCTCCCCTCGTTCCCCCCAACATCCTCGCAATCACCGGCCCCGCCCCGCCGGCCGGGATCGCACCCGCCTCGACATACACCATCGGGCGCCCCACCGAGAACAGCGGCGCCGGCAGCATCGCGCGCAGCACCAGTCCCGGCGGCGCTACATAGTATCGGCCGATGTGCTTGGCGAGCGCGAGGAGAGTGCGGTCGAGGAGCGGCTCAGGGTCGGGGGCCGCGATCACCGCCCGTGCGGCGGCGCGCGGCGCATCCCGCCCCGTGGCCACGACGATGCCGATCATCTCGCGCCCCTTCACCGGCACCACGACGCGGGCGCCGGCGACCGCGCGCCCCCCGAGGTCGTCGGGGACCGCGTAGGTGAGGCACCTCTCGAGGGCGAGCGGAAGAGCGACGTCGACGAACGCGTCGCTCATCGCTTCGTGACGCCGAGCCCCGGGCCGGTGGGAAGAGTGACCCGGCCGCCCGCGATGGACGCGCCGGTAAAGGGGTCCCGCTTCAGAAGCGCCGCGCCGTCCAGGTCCACCACGTCGACCAGCGGCGTGAAGTGCGCCGCCGCCGTGATGCCCAGCGACGTCTCGATCATGCAGCCCACCATCACCATCATGCTGTGCGCGCGCGCCACGGCGATCATGCGCAGCGCCTCGCGCAGCGAGCCGCACTTGGCGAGCTTGATGTTGATCCCGTCCACGGCGCCCGCCAGCCGAGGGATGTCCGCCGCCGTCCGGCAGGACTCGTCGGCGATGATGGGGAGCGGCGACGCACGCCGCACCTGCGCCAGCCCATCCAGGTCCTCAGGCGGCAGCGGCTGCTCGATCAGCTCCACGCCCATCTCCCGAAGCAGCGGGAGCCGTGCGATCGCCTGCTTCGCCGTCCAGCCGCAGTTCGCGTCCACCCGTATCGGCTTGTCGGTCACCTCGCGCACCGCGCGCAGGATCCTCTCGTCGTCGGGTGTGCCGACCTTGATCTTCAGGATGCCGTACGGAGAGGCCTCGCGCACCTTGGCCTTGATGACATCGGGCGCGTCGATGCCGATCGTGAACGACGAGGCCGGCGCCTTGGCGGGGTCGAGACCCCACAGCTTCCACAACGGCACGCCCAGGCGCTTCCCCACCAGGTCGTGGAGCGCGGCCGACAGCGCCACTCGGGCCGCCGCGTTCCCCTTGAGGCTGGCGGCGAGCCGCCCCTCCGCCTCCTCCAGCGCGAACGGGTCCTCCGGCAGGAGCGGGCCGAGCCGCTTGAGCGCCGCGACGACGGTGTCCGCCGTCTCGCCGTAGTACGACGATGGGTCCGCCTCGCCCCACCCCTCGACGCCGTCATCGTCGGTGAGCCGCACCCAGACCACCCGGTACGAGCTCTGGGTTCCGCGCGCGATCCCGAACGGGTGCGCGGTCTCGAGCTCCAGGACTTCATGCGTCAGGCGCAGCGCCATCGTCAGACCCAGCCCTGTCGCTTGAGGAACCAGAACAGCCCTACCGAGAACACCCCCATCAGGCCAAGGGCCGCGAAGAAGCCAAGCGGATCCTTCGTCATCGGGATGACGTCGAAGTTCATCCCGAAGAACCCGCTGATCGCGACGAGCGGCAGGGAGATCGTCGCCACCACGCTGAGGGATTTCATCTGGCGATTCATCCGGTTGGAGGCCTGCGTCAAGTACGTATCGAGCACCGTGGTCAGCAGGTCGCGGATCGACTCCAGGGACTCCACCACGCGTATCGTGTGGTCGTACACGTCGCGGAAGTAGACCTGGGCGGTGGGCGCGATGCAGGCGTGAGGGCGGTTCGTCAACACGTTCAGGACTTCGCGCAGCGGCGCAAGGTGCCGCCTCAACTGCACGACCAGGCGCTTGCCCTTGAAGATCTCCTCGATCGCCCCCTCCTCGTACTTCTCGAAGAGACGCTGCTCGAGGCGGTCCACCAGGTCGTCGATGTGGTCCACGATGGGCAGGAACTGGTCCACCGTTCCGTCCACGACCCCATGCGTGACCATCTCGACGCCGCGCTGGAGCAGGTCGGGGCTGCGCTCGATCCGGTCCCGCAGCTCTTCGATCGCCCGCGGTTCCGGGCTGTGCACCGTGACCAGGTAGTTGGCCCCGAGGAAGATGTACACGTTGAAGGTCTCGGTGTCGTACGGGTCATCGGTGCGGGTGTCGAGCCGCACCGCGCGGATCACGAGGAACAGGCAGTCGGGATACTCCTCGAGCTTGACCCGCGTCTTCGGGCTGAGCGTGTCCTCGATCGCCAGGTGGTGGAAGCCGAATACCTTCTCGAGCAGCGCGTGCTGGTGGGGGTCGCCGGAGTCTATGTCCACCCACAGCTGGCCGCCTTCCTTCGCCGCCTCGATGAGGCGCTGCGGCTTGAGGCAGCGCTCGAACCCGCCGCTGGGCGACATGTAGGCGCTGTAGGGAATGCCGCGCTCGCGCGGCCGCACCGCCTCGGTCACCGCTCGCTCCTCTTCGGGTTCGTTCGCACGCCCCAACTTACGGCCGCCGCTCTACGGAGCAAGCGCCGCGGCGTGGAACGCCGCCGCCTCGGCGAGCCGTGGCGGATCGTAGCCGCCTTCGAGCACCGACATCACCGGCGCCCCGGCCGCGCGTTCACCGATCGCCCGCGTGATCGTCGCGTAGTCGGCGGGCTCCAGCGTGAAGCCGCCCAGCGGGTCCCCGCGCAGCGCATCGAACCCGGCCGAGTGGATGAGCAGCGACGGCGCGAACCCCTCCACCGCACGACCCACCGCCTCCAGCAGGTCCCGAACGTAGTCGGCGGCCGGCAGGCCGGGCGGGCGCGGCACGTGAAAGAGGTTGCCCACCCCAACGTCGTCAGCCGGACCGGTGCCCGGATAGTAAGGCCACTGGTGGAGCGAGACGTACCGGGCGCGAGGCTCGGCGCGGAAGGCATCGGCCGTGCCGTTCCCATGATGAACGTCCCAGTCCACTATCAGCACCCGCTCCGCGTCCAGCCGCGCGAGGGCCACGGCGGCCGCGATCGCCGCGTTGTTGAGCAGGCAGAACCCCATGGCGCGATTGGGCGTCGCGTGGTGGCCCGGCGGCCGCACGACGCAGAACGACGGACCCCCGCCGCGCATCGCCCGTTCGGCCGCCAGTACCGCGGCGCCCGCGGCCCGCCGCGCCGCCTCGAACGAGCCCGGCCCCATCGCCGTGTCGGGGTCCAGCGCCCCGCCCCCCGCCGCGTCAAGGCGCTTCAGCCGGGCAAGGTGGTCCAGGGTGTGCACCAGCAGCACGTCCTCGTCGGTCGCCGCCGGCGCCTCGATCCAGACCGCCTGTCCCCGGCCCACCAGATCCCGTTCGAGCCGCCGCTCGACGGCATCGATGCGGGCTGGCGATTCGGGATGCCCGAAGCCGTTGTCGTGACGCCGGCAGGCGTCGTGGGCGATGAGAGCCAGCATGCCAGGGAGTGCGCCCGCGGCACGGGCGCGAACCAGGTTGAGGAATCGCGCGTCGGTCAGCCGTCGCGGCGGCGGCCGGCGCGGGCGTCATCCAGGGCGCTTCGCAGCGCGCCTATCTCCGACTGAAGGTCCCGCCGCGCCACGTCGATCTCCAGGAGCGCCGCGCGCCAGCGCCGGAAGACCAACCCGAGGCCCGCCGCGGCCAGCACCAGGGCGACGCCGACCGCCACGAGCAGGCCTCGTCCCGCGATCTGGCCGAGCCAGATGGCCGCGGCGCCGTCCAACAGCAGGATCGCGAACGCGACACCGAAGACGAGCCCGCTCGACCGCCACGAGGTCATCGCACCGGCCGTCGCCGCCGCGCCAGGATCACCAGAGGGGAGCCGTTACGGATGCCGATCTCCCCGAGCGTGCGCGTCTCGTCACGCACCAGCGCCCCGCCCGACTTCACCTCGAAGGCGCCCGCGTCCGACGCCGCGATGTGAGCCGTGGCCAGCGCCCGCGCCTTCACGGCCGTGACACGCTCGTCCGCCGAAGCCTCGAGCGACACCGGCATCCAGGTGTCGCCAATGGTCACGCGCACCACCAATCGGCTGGGGGCGGCGGCGCTCATGAGGCCACCGCTGTCGCGGCCGGCGCCGGCAACGTCGAGAAGAAACGCTTCACCTGCTGGTCGAACAGCAACGACGATCCGCGCACCGCCGACCCGCCTGCCGCGGGGACGGCCGCGATGACGATCTCCTCGCCGCCCTGCCCGCGCAGCACTATGTGGCGCGCCGATTCCTGCTCAATGAACGCGCCGGTCGCCGGCACGCGAGTGGTGAAGAAGACGGCCGCCCGCCGCACCACTTCATCAGGAGCGAGCGAGGTCACGATCTCGTGAGTCATCGACAGCTCCAGTCCACCAGGTAATCCCGCCGGTCGAAGATGTAGTAGCAGCTACCACTAAGGTACTTTCTTTGAGAGGAGGTTGCACGGAGCGGCCAAGCCCGGTCAGATCAGCCTCGAGATCCGGAAGGCCTGGCCCGGGCTTCGGCACGACCCACGACGGCCCGGCGCAACAGATCGCGCGCGCCGGGCCGCCGGCGCACCACGACGACCAGTTCTCCCGCGGGCTCGGGCTCCACTTCTGTCACCGTCGTGAATAGCAGGTCCGGCAGCGCTTCGGGCAGGAGGAAATCGTACCAAGTCCCATGCCACACGAACGTGACCGCCGTCCCCGCCGCGCGCTGCCACGCGCGCGCGTCGAGCATCACGTCCATGAAAACGTCGTCCTCGACCTTCGTGACCGAGGGCGCGAGGCGCTCGCCGTCGAGGAAGAAGAGCGCCGGGAACGGCTCGCCGTCGTGACGAGCGTAGTTCGCCTCCACCGCGTCATCGAGGGCTTCCAGTTCCGGAACTCTGGCGCGCCACTCGAGGTGGTGCCTAACCTCGTGCGTCAGCGTCTCCCACGCTTCCCGTCGCCAGTCGAAGTCGGGATCGATCCGAGCGAGTGCCGAGAAGGAGCCGTAGTGGAGGTCCACGCTGGAGCGCAGGCCCGGGCTGTCGTCGCCCGGCGCGCCGAAGTCGTGCGGGACGCACTCGCCGAGCGTGAAGACGTCACGGCGGACCGGGTGCGGGACCGTCTTCCCGGTCACGACTATGTCCACGATGCCGTCGAGGAATGCCCTAGGGAGTTCGCGAGCCATGCCGCGGACCATCGCCTCGAAGTCGCGGCGGCGCATCCGCGCCTCAGCCCAGCGCCGCCTCGCACGCCGCCACGAGCGGCGCGAACGACAGCTCCGCCCCGCAGGCGGACCGGGCGAGCGTGGCGGCGTCCTCCCGCTGGCCGCGGGCGAGTAGGTCCATGACGGCCGGTCCCGAACGCGGGTTGCGGAACCAATCTTCGTCGAAGCGCTCGCGCAGCTGCGCCCGGAGCGTCGCCTCCAGCTGCCACGAACGCAGGTAGCGCGCCGCGTAGAACCCGTCGTCCAGGTCCAGCAACGCGTCCTCGCCGGCGTACCGGAACCCCGTGGCTTCGGTGAGGAACTCGGCGTAACACCCGGCGCCCACCTCGAGCGACGGCGCGCGGTGCAGCTCCAGCTCGTAGCGCAGCTTGGCGGCATACCGGCGCATGATCGCGAGCAGCGCGAAGTGCTGCGCACGCAGGAAGGCGGCCAGGCGCTCGCCCCGGAGCGCCGTGTACCTCGTGAGCCACGCGGGCTCGAGCAGCACGTGCTCGAACAGCATCGCATAGCATTCCGTCACCGAGTTGTCGCCGAGCCAGCGGTGCTCGAAAGCGAGCGCTCGGCCCGCGTTGGCGAAGTGGAGCGCGTGCCCCAGCTCATGGAAGAACGCCCGGTAGTCCACCTGCCCGCCGTGCGGCCGGATGACGAGGTAGATCTCGTCCGGAACCTGAACCGGGGCGCAGAAGGCGCGCGGCCGCTTCCGCTCCCGGTCCTCGGTGTCGTAACGGATCCGTCCCGCCGCCTCCGCATCGAGTCCCATCTCGCCCACCTGCCGGCGCGCCACCGGCACGAGGTCCGGCGCCGGGAACACGTCGTCGAACGACGCGCCCCGGAACAGGAAGGCGCCGTCGGAGCGCTCCGCGTCGCCGGGCGCCAGCGACAGCTCGGCGCGCAACCGTTCCGTGAGGAGGTCGAAGTACAGGTCCTTGGTCTGATCGAGGAAGCGGCCGCAGGCCACACCCAGCGCCTCCAGGTCGATGCCCATGAGAGCGGCGCGGGCCGCGATGTGGTCGCCGTCGCCGAGCGGCGCCAGCAACTCCCGCTCCGTCGCCAGCCGTTCGCGCCGAAGCGAGGAGGGCGCCCCCAGCAACTTGCGGCGAGCGGCGTCCAGCAGGAGACGCCGCTCCCGGCGGGGCTCGTTCGCGATGGCAATGGCGACCCGCTGGTACGGCATCCGCTCTCCGCCGTTCACCACCACCTCCGCCGCCGACTCCCAAGCGTGCAGCCGGTCGTCGAGCGCCGCGACCGCGCGACCCACCCGGTTCTCCACCACCCACTCGAACAGCTCACGGTGGCCGCGCGCCGCCTCCCACGCCTCCTCCCCCGCGAGGTCGGCGTACCGCGCGAAGATCTCCTCGAAGTGCGTCTCGGACGTGAGCCCCGCCCCCGCACGGTAGCTCTCGCGCCCGAGCTCCTCGCACATCCGCTCTCCGCGCGACCGCAGTTCGTCGGCCGTCACGACGTGAGACGCTCCGCCACCCAGTTCGGCAGGCGGTCCATCGCCACCCGGTCCTGCGCCAGCGTGTCTCGGTGTCGCACCGTCACCGTCGCGTCCTCCTTCGTCTGCCCGTCCACCGTGATCGCGAACGGCGTCCCTGCCTCGTCCTGGCGCCGGTACCTGCGGCCGATCGACCCACCGTCGTCGTAGAAGACGCTGAAGCGGGTGCGCAGCTCGTCGTAGATCCGCCGTGCTATCTCGGGCATGCCGTCCTTCTTCACCAGCGGCAGGACCGCCGCCTTGATGGGCGCGATCGCTGGATGCAACCGCAACACTACCCGCGTCTCGCCCTCCACCGCCTCCTCGTGGTACGCGTCCAACAGCACCACCAGCGCCGTGCGGTCCGCCCCCACCGACGTCTCGACCACGTAGGGCAGATAACGCTCGTTCCGCTCCTGATCGAAGTACTCGAGCTTCTTCCCCGAGTACTCCTGGTGCCGCGACAGATCGAAGTCGGTCCGGTTGTGGATCCCCTCAAACTCGTGCCAGCCGAACGGGAATTCGTACTCGATGTCGTAGGCCGCTTTCGCGTAGTGCGCCAGCTCCCCGGCGGTGTGTTGATGGAAGCGCAATTTCTCCTGCCGCACGCCGAGCGCCTCGTGCCACTTCATGCGCTCGTGACGCCAGAACTCGAACCACTCCTCGTCCGTGCCCGGCCGCACGAAGAACTGCATCTCCATCTGCTCGAACTCGCGGGTGCGGAAGATGAAGTTCCCGGGTGTGATCTCGTTGCGGAACGCCTTACCGATCTGCGCGATGCCGAACGGCACCTTCTGCCGCGAGCCCTGAAGGACGTTAAGGTAATTGACATAGATGCCCTGCGCGGTCTCGGGACGCAGATACACGACCGATGCTTCCTCCTCTACCGGGCCCATGAACGTCTTGAACATCAGGTTGAACAGGCGCGGCGCGGTAAGCGAGCCCCTGGTCCCGCAAACGGGACACTGTCCGTCAGGCTGCCCGGGAGTGCCCTTGATGCGCGGATCGTCGGAGCGGAAGCGTTGCTTGCACTGCTTGCAGTCCACCAGCGGGTCGGTGAAGCCGCTCACGTGGCCGGAAGCCTCCCACACCCGCGGATGCATCAGGATGCCAGCGTCCAAGCCTTCGATGTCGTCGCGCGCGTGAACCATCGAGCGCCACCACCGGTCCTTGATGTTGCGCTTCAGCTCAACGCCGAGCGGACCGTAATCCCACACCGAGCCGATCCCGCCGTAGAGCTCGGACGACTGGAACACGAAGCCACGTCGCTTGCAGAGCGACACCAGCTTCTCCATGCGATCGTTGTCAGCCATGAAACCCTTCTGAACCGGGGTGACAGTTGGAAGGCGGCGCATATTAGCCGGCCTCCAGTGGACCGGCAAGCCGCTTTGGACCCGCGCGGCCGATGCCGATGCCAATAGTTGCACGCCCGTAACCAAATATAGATTAGGGACTTGCGTGTTACAACTCGATTTCACAAGTTAGGGGTCGGCATGTCCGCCCAAGCCACCCAGATGCTACCGATGGCCCGTGGCGATGTGGTACTCCGTCGGGTGGGCAACGAGTGGGTCCTGTTCGACGCCGCCCGCGACCGTGCGCACGTGCTCAATCTCACGGCCGCCGTCGTCTGGACCTACTGCGATGGGGAACACGCCGCTGGCAAGTGGTTCGCGGGCATCCCGTAACGGAGACGACTTGGTGCGTTTTGCGCCTGGTACACTCTGGTTTTCTGCCGTCTACAGGTCGCTCAAGCTTGATGACAAGTCATTGTCTGAGTTACCTTTAATAGCGTACATTTGTGTGGCTAGGACGGTCGGAACATTTCTTGCTGCTGGATACTATTACGTAAGCCCTGCGGCAATTCGCCGTGGTTGGGAGGCCCCGGAAGCTCGGCCCGAGGTCGTTGTGCTGCTTGACCGCCAGGCACCCGGGGGGCCAGCCCGGCTCGAGCGGATGAGCGAGGGTGAAGCCGCGGTGCCGGGACTGTATGAGCGGCTGCGTCCCGACCAGACCGACCGGAGGAGACCCTGAGCCTGGTACCTAGAGGACGTTACGGCCTTGGCGGCGAGCGCCAGTTGCACCTGCGCGATCTCGCCCGGGTGCTCTTCGCGCATTGGAAGGTCGTCGTCTTCCTGACGGTGCTGGTGGTCTTCGCGACATCCTACGCCAGCAGGAAGGCGGTCCCGCGCTACCAGTCCTCGGCCACCGTCCAGGTGTCCTCCAAGCAGGCCCTGACGCCCTTGGAGGCCATGAGGGTCGATGAGATGGCCATTCTTCAGACCGACCCCGTCCTTTCCGAAGCGATGGTTCTCTCGACGCAGGCGCTCGCCCTGCGGGTCGTGGACGCAGTCGGCCTGCAGCTCGCGGTGGACGACTGGCAGCTCAGCCGGGCCACGTTCCTTTATGACGCGCAGGTCGATTCCCTCGCCCGGCCCGACAGCTTCGTGCTGGAGCTCAAGGGCACCGGCTACCAGCTCCGCAGCGTAGCTGGGGGCACGCTTGTGGCGGCCGGCGGCTACGACGTGCCCGCCGTCGGATCGGGCTTCAGCTTCCGGGTGCGGGAATACCGGGGCGAACCCAGGAGGGCCCGCGTCTCGATCATGCCCCGCCTCGCCGCCGGGAACATGGTGCGGGGCGGGATCGGCTTCGCGGTCCCGCCCACGACCAGCCTGGTCAACGTCACGTTCACCGGCACCGATCCCTCGTTGGTGCCCGAGATCCTCAACGAGGCGCTGATTGCGCTCCAGAA
>JAUYOW010000183.1 GCA_030697825.1 Gemmatimonadales bacterium
CTCGTCGGAGAGCTGGCGGTAAGCCACCGCCGGCACCTCGAGGTGAAGGTCTATCCGGTCGAGCAGCGGGCCGGACACGCGGGCGAGGTACCGGCGTACCTCCGCCGGCGTGCACCCGCACGGCCGCGCGGTGCTCCCGTGGAAACCGCACGGGCACGGGTTCATCGCCGCCGCGAGCATGAAGCGCGCCGGATAGCTCAGGGATATCGCCGCACGCGAGAGCGTCACCGCGCCGTCTTCCATGGGCTGGCGGAGTACTTCGAGCACGTTCTTCCGGAACTCCGGCAGCTCGTCGAGGAAGAGCACTCCGTTGTGCGCCAGGCTGACCTCTCCGGGCCGCGGGTAGCTCCCCCCGCCGATGAGTCCGGCGTCGGAGACGGTGTGATGCGGAGAGCGGAACGGGCGGGTGGCGATCAGCGATTCGCCCGTGGGCAGGACGCCGGCCACCGAATGGATCTTGGTCGTCTCCAGCGCTTCCGCCAGCGACATCGCCGGCAGGATCGTGGGCAGACGCCGCGCGAGCATCGTCTTGCCGCTCCCGGGCGGGCCCACCATCAGCAGGTTGTGCGCTCCCGCCGCCGCCACTTCCAGCGCGCGCTTGGCATACTCCTGACCCTTCACCTCGCAGAAGTCCACCGCGTCGGAGGCCCGCGATGCGAACAGCGCGTCCACGTCCACCTCGCCGCGGGGGAGCGGCGGCCCGCCGTCCAGGTGGCCGACCACCTCCGCGAGCGTGGCGGCGCCGCGCACGTCGAGCGTCTTCACGACCGCCGCCTCGCGCACATTAGCCGCGGGGACCACCAGCCCGGCGCACCCTGCCTGCTCCGCCGCCACCGCCATCGAGAGGGCGCCGCGGATCGGCCGTATCCCGCCGTCGAGGCCCAGCTCTCCCAGAACGAGGTAGCCTCGGAGCCCCGCCGGATCGATCTGCCCCGTCGCCGCCAGGATGCCGAGGGCGATTGGCAGGTCGAAGGCCGAGCCCTCCTTCCGAATGTCCGCCGGGGCGAGGTTCACCGTGATGCGTTGCAGCGGGAACAAGTACCCGGTGTTGTGGATGGCGGAGTTGACCCGCTCGCGGCTTTCCTTCACCGCCCCGTGCGGCAGTCCGACAGTGGCGAAGGACGGGAGACCGAAGGCGATATCGGTCTCGACGTCCACCAGGTAGGCGTCGATCCCCAGGACGGCCGCCGAGGCGATTCTGGCAAGCATGGCAAGACGCTACCACCTGTCAACGAAAAGATGGTGGCGAAAAACAGGCAGGCCGGTGCGTTTCCTTGCAACCAGGAACGACACCTTCCAATTGCCGGCATACCCACTGATGAATCGGCATCTCACCCGTCGATGGCCTGGAGGCCCCGTGTCCCCGAAGCTCCGTCGTTTCGCGATCCTGCTCTCCTGCGCCGTGCCGCTAGTGGCCGGCGGCTTCGGGCTCGGGCGCCGGTATCCGGCGGACGGGTTCCGGCTCTTCCAGAACGTGTTCTCGATAGTCGCCGAGGAGGCAGTGGACAGCCTCGGCGCCGACAGCATCTATACCGCCGCGGCCCGCGGTCTGGTGGAATCGCTGGGCGATCCGTACGCCCAGCTGTTCAGCCGGCAGGAGTTCGAGCGATTCAGCCGTAACGATCTGGGCAACCGCTACGGCGGGGTCGGGCTGCGCATCGTGCGGATCCGCGGCGGCATCCAGGTGTGGCGCGTCATCCCCGGCGGGCCTGCCGAGGCGGCCGGGGTCCAGCGCGGCGACCGGATCGTCCAGGTCGGTGACTCGCTCACCGACGGATGGACCACGGACCGAGTCGCGAACTCGCTCACCGGGGTGCCGGGCACCACCGCGCACGTCACCCTCACGCGCCACTTGACCGGCGAGCGGTACGCCCTCGACCTCACCCGTGCCGTCATCTCCGTCTCGGCCGTTCCCTACGTGACGATGCTCGACGGCGGCATCGGCTACGTCCCGGTGCAGCGCTTCAGCGACCGCTCCGCCGCCGACGTGGCCGGCGCGATCCAGCGCGTGCAGGCCGCGGGCGCCACGAGCTACATCCTCGACCTGCGCGGGAACCAGGGAGGCAGCCTCGACCAGGCGGTGCGGATGACCAACCTCTTCATCGAGGCGGGTCGCCCCATCGTGGAGGTCGCCTCGCGCCACACCAGCGACACGCTGCGTGGGGTCCGGCCCCCGCTTCTCGCCGGCCGCGCGCCCGTGGTGGTGCTGGTGGACAGCGCGACCGCGTCCGCGTCCGAGATCGTGGCCGGCGCGCTCCAGGATTACGACCGCGCCCTGGTGCTGGGGACGAACACCTTCGGGAAGGGTGTGGTGCAGGGCGCCTTTAACCTGCCGGACGGCTGGATCGTGAAGCTCACGACCGGCCGCTGGTTCACGCCGGCCGGCCGGCCGCTCCAGCGGACCCGCGGCGACAGCGTTCGCGGGCAACGCCCGACGTTTCGCTCGGCGGGCGGCCGAGCGATCCTGGGCGGCGGCGGGATCACGCCCGACGTCATCATCTTCGGTGACACGCTCGCGGCCTCCGCCCAGTCGGTGGGCCGGCTGCTGAACACCCGCGCTACCGCGGTGAACGAGGTGCTGGACGGCTACGCGGGGGAGCTCGAGGCTGGTGTGGGACCGCAGCTGGCGGTTTCGCCCGAGTGGCGTCGCGAGCTGGTAAGACGGCTGCGCGGCGCAGGCGTGTTGCTGCCGGACTCGCTCGACCGTCCGGCCGGCGAGTACCTGGACCGCATCCTCGAAGGCCGGCTCGTGGGCCTAGTCCTTTCAGACTCCGCGGCCTTCGTGCGAGCGGCGCCTCGGGACGTGCAACTCAACCACGCCACGACGCTCCTTCGCGGCGCCCGATCGCAGCAGGACCTGCTGGCGCAGGCGCAGAGGGGACCGGGCCGGGGATGAGAGGGCCGCGCAGCCATACCCTTGACCGATAAGTACAAATTGTACATATTGTACGCGAAGGTCACCGTCGCACCACTGTGAGGGTCTTGTGGCCAACAACCGTCTAGCTGCCAGCAAGGCAAGGGAGAGATTCGCGGACGTCCTCGACGAGGTCGCGGTTAAGGGTGAGAGAGTTCTTCTGCACCGACACGGGAAGAACGTCGCTGCGTTGATCTCGCCGGACGACCTGGAGCTTCTCGAGGCGCTCGAGGACCGCTACGACGTGGAATCCGCCCGCCAGGCTCTGGCCGAATCCGGCGAGAGAGTGCCTTGGGAAAAGATCAAGAAACGTCTCTCGCTCTGATCGTCAGTGGCTCGGCAAGTGTCTTACCGCATAGTGTTCACGCGACGCGCGGAGCGCGAGTTCGGTTCCCTACCCGAACGCGAGAGAGTTCGCTTGGGCAGGCGCATAGACGCCTTGGCGACGACGCCTCGGCCCAGCGGCGTGAGAAAGCTTGGTGGCGCCGAGGATCTGTACCGGCTCCGCAGCGGCGACTATCGAGTGATCTACCAGATCGAGGATCGCGTAATCACGATCACCGTTGTGCGAGTCGGCCATCGTCGTGACATTTACCGTTGACTGGAGCCGCATCGCGGGCGCCTGACAGTGTCGGCGCCTCATCACCATCTCATTTCCTCACCTCTTCACCCATCACCATCCCGTCATCAATGGTCGTGCACCCGTCCCGACTGGATGAGACGCTGGCGAGCCGGGTTGCCCGGCGTCGCGATGTGGGTGGCTGGGTCGTATTCCCTGCCGATCGCCGGACTCCCCTCGGGCACCCAGATCTGGGTCACCGTGTAGTAGTACCCCCTCGGC
>JAUYOW010000184.1 GCA_030697825.1 Gemmatimonadales bacterium
CCATCACGCAGGACGCCACCGTCACAATCACGTTCCTCACCGGTGAAACCCGGACTTCGTCCCGCACGGCGGTCGTGTCGTTCAACGGCACGCAGTTCGTCCCGCTGGTCATCAACGGCAACACCACGATCATCGATCTCAAGGCGCGGCCGCGCTTCCGGTTCGGCCTGCCGCGGCCCGGCCGGCCGTAGCCGGCGCCCGCGCGCGGGAATCAAGGAAAGGGGGCGGCTACGCCCCCTTTTCGTCGCACGCTGACTTCAGTCGCGAGTTGACGCCGGGCCGCCGGCACCGTAACTAACCGGGCCATGATGACCGACCTTGCGGCCTGGCGTCGTGAATTCCCCATCCTCGAAAGCACGACGTACCTGATCTCCAACTCGCTGGG
This sequence comes from Gemmatimonadales bacterium, assembly GCA_030697825.1. Taxonomy (NCBI): domain Bacteria; kingdom Pseudomonadati; phylum Gemmatimonadota; class Gemmatimonadia; order Gemmatimonadales; species Gemmatimonadales bacterium. The sequence continues at coordinate 386 of JAUYOW010000184.1, forward strand.
CGCGATGCCGCGCGGCGCGGCCGCGAGGCTCGCCGAGTACGCCGAGATCTGGGCCACCCGGGGGGTGCGGGCCTGGGACGAGGGCTGGTGGGAGATGCCCGTCGCCGTCGGCGACCTGGTGGCGCCGCTCATCGGCGCGCCGGCGGGCTCGGTCACGATGCACCAGAACGTGACCACGGCCGAAGCGGTCGTGCTCTCGTGCTTCGAGACCGGCGGGAAGCGCGACAAGATCGTCTTCGAGGAGGGGAACTTCCCTTCCGTGCAGTACTTCTACTCGGCCCAGAAAGGTTTGACTGTCACGCCCACCCCGCTGGCCGGCGTCGTGGACGCGATCGACGACGCGACGCTGCTCGTGCCAATCTCTCACGTGCTCTTCAAGAGCAGCGAGATGCAGGACGCCGCCGCCATCGTCGGGAAGGCGCACCGCGTGGGCGCGCACGTCGTGCTCGACTGCTCGCAGTCCGCCGGCGTCGTGCCGATCGACGTGACCGCCCTCGGCGTGGACTTCGCGGTGGGCGGCTGCCTCAAGTGGCTGTGCGGTGGCCCCGGCAGCGGCTGGCTCTACGTGCGGCCGGACCTGCAGCACCTGAAGCCCCGGTTCACGGGGTGGATGGCGCACGCGGAGCCCATGGCCTTCGCGCCGCCACCGATCCGCTACACCGAAGGACCCTACCGCTTCCTGAACGGGACGCCGCAGATCCCAGCGCTCTACGCCGCCACCGAAGGGCTGAGGATCATCCGCGAGGTCGGGGTCGAGCGCATCCGCGAGCACTCGGTGACGCTGACCGAGCGGCTGCTCGCCAAGGTGCGCGAGCTGGGCTTCCCGACCATCTCGCCCACGGACCCCGCCCGGCGCGGCGGCACGGTGGCCGTGAACCCCATTGACGCCGAAGCGATCACGCGGGAGCTGCTGAAGCGCAACGTGCTGGTGGACTACCGGCCCGGCGCGGGCATTCGCCTCTCTCCGCACTTCTACAACACGATGGACGAGTGCGACCTCGTTATCGGCGAGATCGCGGCGCTGGTGGCGCACCGTCCGGGCCTGCGCGTCACCCTGGGCTCGTGACGCGGATCTGGGACATCACCCGGCCGGTCGGACCCGGCAGCTGGGTGTGGCCGGGCGACCGCGCGTTCGAGAGCGCCCTCACCTGGAAGATGACCGAGGGTGCATCCTGCAACGTCGGCCAGGTCACGATGAGCTGCCACACGGGAACGCACATGGACGCGCCCTTTCACTTCTCACCGCGCGGCGAGACCGCCGAGTCGATCCCGCTCGAGGCGTGCGTCGGTCCGTGCATCGTGCTGCCGATCGACTCGCTGGATCGCGCCACCGGCGAGCGCGTGCTGGTCAGGGCGGCGGGTGGCGCGCCGACGGTCGCGCAGGTCGAGCGGCTCGCCGGCCTGCGCCTCTTCGGCACCGACGGCCCGTCCGTGGATCCCGTGGCGAGCAAGACGCTCGACGCACACCACGCGCTCTGGAAGAAGGGCGCGGTGATCCTCGAGGGCCTGGATCTCTCGAATGTGCCGGACGGCGAGTACCAGCTGGTCGCGCTGCCGGTGAAGCTGGTCGGGATGGATGCAGCGCCGGTGCGGGCGATCCTGCTGGAGAAGTGACGGACGGATGACGGGCGGGCCGACGGACGTGATCCACCCAGCCGGGCCGGCCGGGCCGGCCGGGCGCGATCTCGTTGCCGCGGAGGAAGGCCTCAAGCGCGAGCTGTCCCAGCGGCAGCTCACGATGATAGCCATCGGCGGGGCGATAGGCACCGGACTCTTCCTCGGCAGCGCCATTTCCATTCGACTCGCCGGGCCCTCGGTCGTCCTTGCCTATCTGGCAGGCGCGGTCATCGCCTTCCTCATGACGCTGGCCCTGGGCCAGATGGCTGCGCGGCACCCCACCGCCGGCTCGTTCGGCGTCCACGCGGAGATGTACCAGGGCTCGTGGGCAGGGTACACCGTGCGATGGAGCTACTGGTTCGCGCAGGTGATCGCTATCGGCGGCGAGGTCGTCGCGTCCGGGATCTACGTCAAGCTCTGGCTCCCCAACCTCCCGCTGTGGATCCCCGTCGTCCTTCTCTCCCTCGCCCTCGTCATCGTGAATGCGATGCACGTGGGAGCGTTCGGGACGTTCGAGTATTGGTTCGCGATGATCAAGGTCGTCGCGATCGTGCTGTTCATCCTCTTCGGCATCGCGATCCTCACCGGTCTCCATCACGCCGACGTGCCGGGCGCCGCCGGTTACGCCGACTTCGCGCCGCATGGCATACGCGGCGTCTGGCTCGCGCTCCCGGTGGTGATGTTCAGCTACCTCGGCACGGAGATCGTGGCGGTCACGGCGGGCGAGGCTAAGGACCCCGAAACGGCGATCCCGCGCGCCATGCGCGCGACGGTAGGACGGCTGATAGTCTTCTACGTGGTCTCGATGGCGCTGCTCCTCGCCCTCGTCCCGTGGCGGGAGATCGGCGCCGACCGGAGCCCGTTCGTGCGGGTATTCGAGATGGTCGGCATCCCGAGCGCCGCGATCGTCATGAACTTCGTCGTGCTCACCGCCGCGCTGTCGTCCATCAACACCAACCTCTATCTAACGTCGCGGATGCTCTTCTCGCTCTCCCGCGGCGGTTACGCGCCCGCGGCGTTCGGGCGCCTGGGCCAGCGCGGGACGCCGCTCGCGGCGCTCCTGGCGTCAACCGCGGGGATGGGCGTGGCGGCGGCCGCGGCCAAGCTGATCCCGGGCGACGCTTTCATCTTCCTCTTCGGGCTGGCGATCTTCGGCGGGCTGTACGTGTGGGCGCAGATATTCGCGACGCACCTCTGCTTCCTCAAGGCGCACAGCCGCACGGACGCACCGGCGTACAGGCGCACGGGGGCACAGGCGCACAGCCGCACGGGCGAACCGGCGCACCGGTGGCGGTGGCTCGCGTCGGCCTCCGGTCTCGCGCTGATGCTCTTCGTTATCGCGACCACCTGGTGGGTTCCGGATCTTCGAGTCACCTTGATGTCGGGCATACCCTGGCTGGTGCTGCTCACGATCGCCTGGAGGTTCCGCCGATGATGCTCGCGCTACTGTTGGCCATCGCCCCGCTCCAGCAGCAACCCGCGGCGCCCGCACCGCGCCCAGCGCTGACCATCATCCACGCCGGCCGGCTGATCGACGGGCGCTCCGACGCGCCGCGCCTCGACCAGGGCATCGTCGTCGAGGGCGAGCGCATCCGCGAGGTCGGTCCGTGGGCCGACGTCTCGCGGCGTGCATCCGGCGCCCGCGTGATCGACCTCTCGCGCGCCACGGTGCTGCCGGGTCTCATCGACAACCACACCCACCTGCTGCTTCAGGGCGACATCACCCAGCAGGAATACGACGAGCAGCTCTTGCGCCAATCCATCCCGTACCGCGCGATCCTCGGCGCGCGCAACGCCGAGCGCGCGCTGATGCAGGGCTTCACGGCGCTCAGGGACGTCGAGACCGAGGGCGCGATGTACGCGGACGTGGATATCAAGCGCGCCATCAACGCCGGCGAAGTGCCCGGGCCGCGCCTCTGGGTGGCCACGCGCGCCCTGGCGCCGACCGGGATGTACGGCATCAACACCCCTAACTGGGAGATCGAGCTGCCCAAGGGCGTTCAGCTCGTGGACGGGCCCGAAGAGATCCGCCGCGCGGTGCGGGAGCAGGTCCGCTTCGGCGCGGACGTCATCAAGTTCTACGCCGACCGCCGCTACTTCGTGGGGCCCGACAGTCAGCTGCACAGCCAGCCCAACTTCACGGAGGAGGAGGTGAGGGCGCTGGTGGACGAGGCGCACCGGCTGGGCCGGCCGGTCGCCGCGCACGCGGTGGCCCGCGAAGGTCTGGACGCCGCGCTCCGCGCCGGCGTCAACACGATCGAGCACGGACAGGGCATCACCGACGACATCGCCCGGCGGATGGCGCAGCAGGGCGTGTACTGGTGCCCCACCATCTATGTGGGAGTGTACGTCGCTCCGGGGCGCACTGCGGCGGGAAACCCGATCTGGACCAGGATGCTGGACTTCCACCGGCAGGCGTTCCAGGCCGCCCTGCGCGCCGGCGTCAGGATCAGCTACGGCACCGACGCAGGAGGCTACGCGTGGACCGAGCCGCTGGCGCGCGAGTTCACCTACATGGTGCGATACGGCATGACCCCGATGCAGGCCATCAAGAGCGCGACCAGCGTCGCGGCGGAGCTGCTCGGCCAGCAGAACAACCTCGGGACGATCGAGGCGGGACGCTTCGCGGACCTCATCGCCGTGAACGGGGACCCCCTCGCCGACATCACCGAGCTGGAGCGGGTGCGGTTCGTGATGAAGGGGGGGACGGTCTACAAGAACGAGCCGTAGCCCCCAGTGGCGAGCCGTGAGGGATGAAGGCCTCCGCGGGCGGCGCCCCGAGGAGGCCTTCGCTCATCAGAACGGCGTGAACCCCGGCGAGCCGAACCTCGGCATGCGGAGGTGGCTCCAAATGGGCCAGCCGTAGGCGACGATGACGAGGATCGCCGCGAGGATGGCAAACCGCCCCAGGTTGTCGAAGCGCGCCGCGCGCGGGCCCGGCACTTCGAGCGGCTCGGCGAACTCCATGGTCGCCGGCTCGACCTTCGTGCCGAATGCCGTGAAGACCATCACCAGCATGTAGAAGGCCGCGCTCGCGAAGAGGATCAGACCGCCCACCGCCGACATCCCCGTCAGCACCTTCCAGCTCTCCGCGACCGCGCTGCCGCCGTAGCTCGCGTCGTAGACCCGCCGCGGCATGCCGAGGATACCGGCGATGTGGGTCGGGATCGAGAACAGGATCATGCCTAGGAGCCAGAGATAGGGCTGCACTTTCGCCATCGGCTCCAGCTCGAGCCTCCGGCCGCTCAGTCTGGGCACGAGCCAGTACGACACGCCCATGAAGGTCAACGCGACCGCGCTTCCCACCGTGGTGTGGAAGTGCCCCGGGATCCACGCCGTGTTGTGCACCATCGCGTTCATCGAGAAGCCGGCGTTGATCGCGCCGCCGAACCCGCCCACGGCGAAGAGCAGCATCGCGCAGATCGCGCTCGCCACCAGAGGGTCGCCCCACGGCAGCTTCTTCAGCCAGCCGAAGACGCCCGTTCCGCCGCGCGCCCGACCCGCCAGCTCGAGCGAAGCGATGACGGTGAACGCGGTGATGAAGCTCGGGAAGAGGATCCACATCGTGTTGAACGCGTGGAACATCTTCCAGCCCGCGGGAATGCCCGGGTCCATGAACTGATGGTGGAACCCGACCGGCGTGGAGAGGAGGATGAACATCACGAACACCATGCGCGCCAGCGGGTCACTGAACAGCTTGCCGCCCGCCGCGTGCGGCAGGATCGTATACCACACCACGTACGCGGGGAGGATCCAGAAGTACACCAGCGGGTGCCCGAACCACCAGAACAGGGTGCGGGCCAGGACTGGGTCCACCGTGGAGGTGAGGCCGAGCGACCACGGGATCAACTGGAACAGCATCTCGGCGGCGACGCCGGGCGTGGCGAGAAGCCACACGATGATCGTCGCGGCCATGCCGTGCATGGCGAGCGGGATGAGCTCGCCTGGATGCTCGCGGCGCCACAGCGCCAGGGTCCGCAGCATCACGAAGCACCACCCCCACGACCCCACCACCAGCAGCGTCGCGCCTATGTAGAACGCGGGGTGCGCCTTGAGCGGAGGATAGAAGGTGTAGAGCACGGTCGCCTTCCCCGCGAGGATGGCGGCGGTCGTGGCGACGGTGCCGACGAGCGCGACCCAGAACGAGGTCCATGCCACGCCGAGGTGCGCCAGCGGCCTCCCGAGCGAGCGCGTCGCCACCGCGTAGCCGAGGCCCATGATGAAGAATGTCGTGAAGACCAGCGCCATCAGCGTGCCGTGGGCGGTGACGGAGAGGTAGTACATTTTCGCCGAGCGGTACGGCAGGTCGAGGCTGGCCCGTGACAGTGACTGCATCATCGCCATCGCCGACGCGACGCCGAAGCTGATGATGGCGACCCAGATGTTGGCCAGCGCCAGCTTGTTCACGCGGGTCATGGCGCCGCCTCCACCACGACCTTCCCCTGCATCGTGTGATGCGCCAGGCCGCAGTATTCGTTGCACACGACCAGGTACTCGCCGGGCCGCTGGAAGGTGTAGGTGAACTGGCTGACGTAGCCGGGCAGCACCATGGTGTTGGCGTTGGTGCCGGCGATGTTGAACCCGTGCGAGACGTCGAGGCTCGAGATCCGGAAGGTTACCGGCTTGCCCGCAGGCACGTGGACTTCCGCGGGAACGAAGGCGAACATCAGCGCCGCCATCGCGACCCGCACGCTGCCGTCGGGCTGCACGGTGGCGCCCAGCGGCCCGAACCGCGGGTCCGTCATCACCTGCGCGGGGTCGATGGTCTCGACGTGGCTGGGCGGCCGCACCGCGTAGCCGAACGTCGTGATGCCGATCGAGACGAGGAAGACGACGATGATGGCCGTCGCCGCCCACAGCCAGATGCGCTCGTAGAGGTCGACGTTCACGGCGTCACCGCCCCGCGCGGCACGAACACGAAGTAGTAGATGGCCAGCCACCCCAGCACGAAGAGCAGGCCGTACACGCCGACGATCGCGAGCGTGCCGATGGGGTGCTTCGGACGATTCCTATCGGGATCGGTCATGGGCATCGAGGTTAGAAGAGGTTTCGTGGGGGAAGCGTGAAGCCGGTATGAAGGCCTCCACGGTACGGGAGAGTGGAGCCGCGAACCGGGCCTGGAGCACAATGACGAGTACGGCCGTCGCCATGAGCCCCTAACCTACCACGCGAACTTTTCGGGGGCAAGCTATCTTAGTAGGCATATGACCGCACCCACGATTGCCCCGAAGGTCACGGAAGCCGAGGCGAGGGCGGTCGCCGAAGCCGCACGGGAAACCGAGTGGCAGGCGCCGAGTTTCGTCGCCGAGCTGTTCGATGGCCGCCTGCGGATGGACCTCGTCCATCCATATCCGCAACCTGACCCCGAGGACGAGGCCAAGGCCCGTCCCTTCCTCGACAAGCTCGCGGCGTTCATGCGCGACAAGGTGGACGCCGACCAGATCGACCGCGACTGCAAGATCCCACCGGAAGTCGTCGAAGGGCTCAAGCAGCTGGGCGCTTTCGGCATCAAGATCCCGGGCGAGTACGGCGGTTTGGGCCTCTCGCAGCTTCACTACACCAGGGCCATCGCCCTCGTCTCCAGCGTCTGCGGCGCGACCACCGCGCTGCTTTCGGCGCACCAGTCCATCGGGGTGCCCACGCCGCTCAAGCTCTTCGGCACTCCGGAACAGAAGAAGCGGTACCTGCCACGGCTCGCGAAGGGCGCCATCTCCGCGTTCGCGCTGACCGAGTCCGAAGTCGGCTCCGACCCCGCCGCAATGGAGACCTACGCGGAGCTCACGCCGGAAGGCGACGCGTACGTCCTCAATGGCGAGAAGCTCTGGTGCACCAATGGGACGGTCGCCGAGCTGTTCGTAGTCATGTCGCGGACGCCGTCCAAGATGGTGAACGGCAAGGAGCGCCGGCAGATCACGGCGTTCATCGTCGAGCGTGACTGGCCCGGAGTGGAGGTCGTGCATCGCTGCGAGTTCATGGGCCTCAAGGGTATCGAGAACGGCGTGATCCGGTTCACCAACGTCCGGGTCCCTAAAGAGAACGTGCTCTGGGCCGAGGGACGCGGGCTCAAGCTCGCGCTCATCACGTTGAACACCGGGCGCCTGACGCTGCCGGCCTCGTCGGTCGCGGCGGCCAAGCGCTGCCTCGAGATCTCGCGCCAGTGGGCCGGCGAGCGGGTGCAGTGGGGCGCTGCGGTGGGCAAGCACGACGCGATCGCGCAGAAGATCGGCCTCATGGCGGCCAACACCTTCGCGCTCGAATCCGTCGCCGAGGTCTGCTCGCTGCTGGCGGACAAG
>JAUYOW010000185.1 GCA_030697825.1 Gemmatimonadales bacterium
CCAGCTCCAGCTCCAGCTCCAGCTCCAGCAGCGCCCCGGCGAACATGCCTACACCTGCGAGTAGCTCCAGCAGCGACGGGAGTAGCACGTCGACCTCGACGACCGCGCTGACAACTTCCGCGCTCTCGATTACGCGCCCGTCGAGCCCCTGGGACAGCAGCACCGGGCCCGCGCACAGCGGGACCGCGCTCCGGGCCGCAGCCGCGCGGAAGCGGGCCTGGAAGGACCAGGGGCCGCCGCGACACGATCTCAAGAACGCCGCGTTCAATCTCCGTGAAACGGTGAAGGAGCTGTTGCTCCTCGAAGATCACCTGGCGAAGTCGGACCAGCGGTGCCTGGATTGCATCCGCAAGCACACCCTCAAAGTGGAGGCCCTGGCCGAGGAAGCCAAGGGTCTCGACGAGGCCGAGGCGTGGCGCGGAGTCGCAAGCTGGCTGGCTAACCAGGCCCGCGCGATCGGAGCCGCGGCGGAGCAAGGGCAAGAGCTGGCCCAGTTGGCCCAGGGCGTGCGCACCGTGCGCAAGAAGGTCGTGAAGGCCCTGGAGAGTACCGGGGAGAACATGGCCGGGGTGTACGGGGCGCTCGGGTTCTACGGGGCGGCCGGCCCGGGGGCCGCGGGCTCCGCGGTCGCGTCCGCGGTTGCCACGGATGCAGGCGCGGGCGCGGGCGTGAACTGGCGCAACGTGTTCCTGGGGATCACGGTCGGCGTGGTCACCGCGGTCGTGTCCCAGGTCGTGCTGGACAAGGTGCGCGGGCGTCGCCGCGGAAGCGCGGCATGACCCGGCTGGACAACCGCGAGGAGTAGACCATGGCGCGGAGGAAGCTGCGCCGGGCGAAGCGGACACGCCGGGCACGTATCAACCCGCTCCTCCCCGCGGTCGCGGCGAAGCGGTACGTCGAGGCGTTGGCCTACATCGACCAGTCCCCGGCGGACCGGGACACGGCTACGCGGAAGGCTGCGAAGATCCTCGCGGACTACCCGGACCTGGCGAAGCTGTACGGGACGCCCGGGCAGGCGCTCTCCGGGCAGTCGCCCTGGCGTGCCTACTGGACCGAGGTGGGCCTGGACGAGGCCGATCTCCCCGGGGCCGCAGAGGAAGCAGAGGTCGGCACGGTCGAGGCCCACGCGCCGGTTGCGCCAGCACCGCCGCCGCGCACGGTGCCGGTACGCGCTCCGCGAGACCGGGCGAAGCCTGCGCATGCGCACCGGCGGCCCGCGGGGTGGACCCGCGAGGAGGAAGTGGCCAAGGCCGAGGCGTGGCGCCTGGCGCACGCGGCCGGGGCGAAGGCGAAGCGCGCCGTCCCTGCCCGTGCCACCCCGGCAACGCTGGCGCACGTCGCCGACGGGCTGTTTACCTGGTACCACCCGGAGGGGATCCAGCTCTACGTGCTCGGTCGCTACCGGGGCACGTACGCGACCGAGGCGATCATCCGGGTGGTGATCGCGGACTGGCGGAGCCAACGGCGTCGCCGGCTGAAGGTGCCCCTCTACCGGGCCGCGGGCCTGGCCGCGCCCGCGCGCGTCGCGGGCTGATCGTGGCCCAGCCCCTCCGCGAAGCCCTGCCGAACCCGGCCTGCCCCGCGGCCCAGGCGACCTTGACCCTGGCGAACGCGGCGACACGGGATCGAAAGACCTGGCCGGAGCTGCTCTTCTACATCGGCGCCTACGGGTTGCAGCGGGTCGAAGACACCTGGAAAGCCGCGGCGAAGGACGCCCGGGTACGCCTGGCCACGCACGGCTACGTGATGGCAGAGAAGGACATCGGCTGTGGACACTTCGCCTGCGCGTACCCGCTGGACAACGACCCCGGGTACGTGGTGAAGCTGACCGGGGACTTCACCGAGGCCGCCGCTTGGCAACGGGTCCACGAGCGAGGCCGACGCGCCCCGTGGATCGCGGGGCTGGCGGACACCCCGTGCGTGTTTGCCCTGGGGACGACCTACCCCGCGGAGGACGGGTCCCCGCGGCGCATGTTCGCGGTGGTCCAGGAACGGCTTCGCAAGCTGTCCAGCCGGGAGCAAAACTTCCTCGACGACGACAGCTTTCTCTACGGGCGCGTGCTCCGCTGCCTGGCCGGGCAGCACGTGGCGTGTGCGAAGGTGACGGCGAAGGTCTGTGGCGCCTTGCTCAACGACCCCCCGGCGTTCGAGGCGTGCTTGGAGGGCGCGGTGCTGCGCGCTGCGCAAAAGTATACGAAGGGGAAGGTGACGCGGGATCACCTGGCGCTCCTGGTCAATACCTTGGCCGGGCTCCAGGAGATCGGGATTGGCTTCTCTGATTTTCACGGGGGCAACGTGCTTCGCCGCCCGGCGACCGGGGAGCTGTGCATCGGGGACCTCGGCATGGCGCGCGTCGTGGATGTCCGGGTTCCCCTGGTCAACCCGCGCCGCCGGTAGCACTCGATTCGAGAGGGCCTCCTTGCCACGGGTGCACGCCGCTTCTACGCTCCGCGCATGCAACGCACCCTCGCGCAAATCGCCACCGATCTCGCCGTCTCGGAAGCCCGCGCTGCGGAGAAGGCCGCGAAGGCGGCAGCCCGGGCCGCGCACGCGGTGGGCAAGCTCGCCGTGGACAAGTCGGTCACCAAGCCGGCCGCCCCGGCGCCCGTCGCGGCGCCCGGGACCTTCGAGGACGAGTCGACGCGCGACCGCCGCCGCTGGAAGGCGACCGCCAAGGCGCAGGGCAAGTTCCTCCGCGAGCACGGCCCCCGGTAGATACCCGGGTGACGGTTGACACGGGCGGGAGCCCCCCTTAGATTTCTCCCATGGCCCACCACGTCGAGCTGGCAAACTTCATCACGCCCGCGCGCGTCGAGTACGCGTACGGGAAAGCCTGCCGCGCCCAGGAGCTTCACCAGGAAATCTACGCCCAGGTAGGGATGCGCGCGGCGAAGGCTCGCGATCCGAAGCTGCTCCTGGCCCTGGACCGCGGGGCGAACATGCTCGACAAGATCGCGGAGAGCCAGCAGGGGCGGACGCGCCGGTCCACGGATGTCGAGGGGCTGAAGGTCGAGTTCACGGAGGCCCAGCTCTGGAAGAAGGCGTACGAGTTCGCCGACAAGGGGGAGCCCCTGGCGCAGTTGCAGTGGGTCTACGCGGCAGGTGCGATTCTCTCCGGGCTGATCGACTGAGATGGCGGAGAAGCGGATCACGATCGAGGGGCTGGGTCCCGTGAAGATCGTGACCACGGGCAAGCCGGGGACCTTCCTGGCCAGCGGGTCCCGCGTGCTGGACTGGAAAGCTCCGTGGGAAGTCGAGTTCACCGTGCGGAAGAACCACGTCGTCTTCGTGACATGGTCGATGCACCTGGAAGACAGCGCCCGGTACTACCGCGCGGTCCACGACGGCCTGCAAGCCGCGCTCCGGGTGCCATAGCCTGGCTACGCAGGTAGCACTCGATTCCACCGGGCGGGCTGGTCGCCTCGGGTGCACCTGCGCTACCCTGCGCCTGTTCCGAGGAATACGATGTACGGTACCGACCTGGGTGTGGTGCGGCAGCGCGACGTGTCGAAGTGGACGGAGAAGGGGATCGACACCCGCCGGAAGATCATCATGCAGATGGCTCAGCGTGCGCGCAGGCTGGCGGATGCTGCGCAGCAAAACGATCACCAAGGTCACCGGCAGGCGATGCTTGCCGTCGCGAAGATGCTCCATGACGAGGCGGGGCGCCTGGGCAAGATTGACCAGCGCAACCGCGGGGGCCTTGACCGGCGCAACCGCAGGGGCAACTACAGCGGCGACTACAGCGACCTGGATGTCTACGGGGACATGGACACCTACGGTGACGACCTGGGCGGGATGTGGCCCGCCGGGATCTCGGTGACGCCTGTCCTGCTTGCCGCGGGTGCAGGATTCGCCCTGGCCACGCTGCTCGCGCAGAAGCGGAAGATGTAGGGTCCGTGCCCAGGGCCAACTGGAAAGAGATTGCAGTGGTCGTCGTGGTGGGCCTCGGCGTCGCCGCGGTGGTGACGAAGGTTCCCCTGGTCAAGAAGTTCCCCCTGCTCACCGGCGCGGCGCTCTACGGCATGGGCTACGTGGTCGCGACGCAGCGCCCCGCGGGCGGGTGGAAGCTGCTCACGGCAAAAGCGTAGGTTCTACGTCATGTCGAAGAGGACGAGGGTCTCGCTCGCGCGTGTCGCGGACGTGTAGAGCCAACGCCGGCCCAGCTCGTACTGCTCGTCCCAGGCACGCTGCGCAACGAAGTCCCATGCAACGCCGACATGCTTCCAGGCCGACCCCTGGCTCTTGTGGGCGGTAATCGCCTCGCCCCAGTCACAGTGGAGTAGCTCCGACGACCGGATCGCGCCGTACGCGTCGAACAGGTCGTCCGCGTCCAGGTCGTCGAGCGCCTGGGCCGCGGCCTCGTCCCAGTTGGAATCCCCCGGGTCGATCGCGGCCTTCTCCATGCGCGTCGCGACCGCGGTGAAGTCCTTGGTCCCGTCCTCGAAGTCCTGCGGGGTCAGCCCAAACGTGGGCCCGTGGATTAGGAACTCGTCGCTCTTGTAGAGCTTCACGAAGATGAACTCCTCGGCACGGAGCCCCGCGGACACGGGGTACCGCGAGGACTCGATGAGCACGATCTCCCCGTTGTAGAGCTTGGCCCCTCGGTTGTTTTTCAGCACGAGGAGGCGATCCGCGCGCACGACCGGGATGCCTTCCTTGTACGCGAGGGCTTCCTGCCCCCGGGCCTTGCGGACGAGTCGGTTTAGCTCTTGGCGGAGCTTGTTCGAGTATGCAATCAGCGTCCCGTCCGCTTTCGAGGCACGCACGGCCGCGAGCCAGGCCGCGGCCTGCGTGGGCGTGGACCGGCGAACCACGCGGACCCGCTTGGACGGGTCCGGCACCGTCACCTTGAACGGGTCGTACCGGTTTTGCCCGGTGCGAATGCGGGTGGCCAGGTCGATGATCGGGTTGTCCGCGGCCTGGCGATGTACCTGGGTCAGCTCGGCATCCGCGTGGGCGAAGTCCGGCCCCCAGGCGTCCACGAGTGAGCCCCCCTTCTTCATCACCGGGGGGAGCTGTTCCTTGTCCCCGACGTAGAGGACTGAGTAGTTCGCGGGGAGCAAGCCGCGGATGTCCTTGTCCAGCTCGCGGCTTACCATTGAACCTTCGTCGATCAGCGCGACCATGGGCGCCGTGGCGACACTCTGCCCCGTCTTCGGGGTGAACCCGAGCCGCTTCTCGATCTTCTTCGCCATCGCGAGGGAGAACTCCGCGGCGCAGGACGGGCAAGTGAGCTTGGTCAACCCAGCCTTCTTCGCCCCGGTCTCCGAGATCCCGAGGTCCACGCTGGCCGCGTCGCACGAGGGGCACACCCCGGCTTGCGCGGGAGAGCCGTAGATGAACCCGTGGATCGTCGAGGTTTCCCGTCCTGTCGCTTGTTTCAGCCGGGCGGCGGCCTTGCCCGTGGGGGCGAGCAGCGTAACATTGACGCCTGCCGACGCGAGCTTCTCAATAAGCACGTTCATAACTGCGCTTTTCCCGGTTCCAGCGGCCCCGGCCAGCACCAGCACCGTGCGCTTCCCGTCGCCCGTGCGCGTGGTGAGCATCGTGAACAGCGTGTCCAGGGCGGCCCGCTGGTCCGGGGAGAGCATGTCCTCGGTGATGCGCCCGCCCGGGGGATTCGTACGGGGCGCGCGGAGCACCGGCGCGTCCACCTTCACCCACAGCAGGTCCGGGGCGTGCCAGTTCATGTCAGCGTCCCATCTTCGCACGGCACTCGGGTCCGAGGCCGCTTGCCGTGGAGTCCGGGGTTGTCAGTGTGCGCCCGCAGCGACCGCAACGCCCCTCGTGGTGGAACGTGACGCTGGGCGGCAAGCTCTTCCCGTCGAGCTGGCGCAGGAACCACCCGAGCGCGAGGATCGACGGGGCCTTTTCCTTGCCGCGCGCTGGGTACAGGTTGCCCCGCTCGTCCAGGGACGCCATGTACGTGAAGTTGTCCGTGTTGCTCGGCCCGGTCAGCACGTCCACGAACCAGCGCGGAGAGGCGTACCCGCGATCCTTCTTCCCCGCGCGGACGCGGTAGGTGTACCAGGCCCGCGTCTTTGCCGACTCGATCGTGAACACGGCCCGCCCGGCGAACAGGAAGTCGCGGATGGCCGAGGTGTCGCGCATGGGCAGGCGCAAGGATAGCGTGCCCGGGCGAGGCGGGCCGCGTGGGAGCCGCCCTGGGTAGCACTCGATTTTCCCCGCCACGTTGCCGCGCCAGGGGAGCCTCCGTATGCTCCGGGTCGAACGTCTCGTGGAGGTCGTGGTGTACGGAGCAACCCCGGTCGTGCCCGGCCTGGTACAGATTGCATCGCTGGAAAAGCAGGCGGCCGACCTGGAGCGCAAGTCGAAGTACACGGCATACTCGTCGCACACGAGGGCGAAGCTTGCCCGGGACGCGCGGGTGATGCGGGCGAAGATCGCCGAGGTGAAGGCGGCGGCACGCGCGCGGTCGATGGAGAAGCCGCGTTCCATGCCGCGGCAGCCGCGCCCGGGCGACCTGGTGGATATGCGCAAGCCGCGCTCCGACAAGAAGGCGCCGGGTATGCCGGGTTTCCCCGCGTGGACGCAGCAGGACAAGGACGAGGTGGAGAGCGAGACGGACCCGGTGAAGCGGGAGAAGATGCGCAAGCTGCCCCCGTCGATGTGGTGGATGATCGGGAAGAAGCGTCGCCAGGTGTCGCGCGCGCCCTCGTCCTTGCAGGATGCTCCGCGCCGTACCTGGTCCATCCCGGCTCACCTCGCCCCGTACAAGAACCGGCTTCCGCCTTACCCCCGCGAGCCCTATCGGGCCTGGGAGGCCCGGGTGAAGCAGTTCATCGCGGAGGGGCATGTTATGTCCAGCCGCACGATGTCGGCAGAGGAGAGTGCCAGGTATCGGCAGATGCGTCCGAGGCGCGGCCCGCGATACTGGCGCCGGCCCATCCCCGCGCAGCTCATGCTGTACCGCGCGAAGGTTCCCCCGGGGGAGAACGAGGACCAGGATGCCTGGGAGCGCCGGGTGAAGCAGCTCATCGCGGAGGAGCTGGCCCGCCGTGGCCAGGCGTACCCGCCGTCCCAGGCGTACCCGCCGGTGGTTCACCGGGGCCCGCGCCTGGTGCCGAACGCCTACCCGCTGTTCCCGTCTCGCGGCCCCTCGACCTCCGCGCAGGACATGCGCCAGGATGCGCGGGATCTCGTGTCGGCGAGCACCTCGGCCGAGGTGACCTCGGAGGGCGTGAGCGCGAACGTGGACGTGAGCGTGGACCTCCCCCTGTGGAAGCGTCCGCTCCTGTGGATCGTACTCCTCGGCGGCGGGGCCGCGTACTACGCCTACACGAAGCGCGCGGTGCTGAAGTCGAAGTTCACGGTGATGCGCAAGACCGTGGGAACGCCGCTCGGCAAGGGTGGCGCGAGCAAGGGAGCAGCGACGCCGTGATCCTCGGAGCTACCGACTTCCTCCCGCTGGCTGCGAAGCTGGGCGGGTACATCAAGATGGGCGTGGACCACTATGCCACGCTCAAGGCGATGGATATTCCCCTGGGTCCCGAGGTGATCGGGGTGTTCCTGGAGGAGCAGATGGGGACCTGGGACCCGGTCATGCAGGGACGCCACGCGCTCGACGCGCAGGCCAAGCACGACGGGGCCATGTTCCTCGCGCGGGTGATTTGCAGCCTGGCGGGACCCGCCGGCACGGGAGAGAAGTGAGCCATGGACTACCTTGACGGGGCCAACTGGGGCGCGATGGGCCCGCCGGACGTGCTGCCGACCGGGTACGGGGAGACGCCCATGGACCGGGGTGGCCCGAACTTCGGACCCGGCACGGACAACGCGGACGCGGCCCCGGGCTGGATGACCGCGGGGCCGGGTGTCCCGGAGTACATGGGCGCGTCCGCCAAGAAGAGCGCGCTCCAGTGGCAGCCCCGGGATGCGACGCTCTCTGACGGGACGATGGTACGGCAGCACCCGGACGGGAGCATCACGATCGTCGCCGCGACGCAGAACCCGTTTGTCGGCATCGTGGGCCGTACGATCACCCAGTCGTCCCACCCGGCCGCCTGGTCGACCGCGACGACCCAGGTTGGGCTCTACAAGCCGCCGATCCTCTCGGCCTTGTTGCAGACGGGAACCCAGTTGACCACCGCGGCGATCCGCGCCGGGGCTCCGCCCCCGCCCCGGTCGCGTAAGCCCAGGTTCGTCCCCGGTCCCATGGAGAGCGGAGGGGGTCCCGGCGTGCCAACCTGGGCCTGGGTCGCGGGCGGCGGAGCCCTGCTCCTCGTGACGATTCTCATGCTCTCGCGGAAGGGAGACAAGTAGGATGTTCCTCGGCAACCCGCCCCCGTCTCGCCACGTCAACGCGTGGTTGACGGCGTTTCCCATGTCCCCGTTCAAGACGGGCACTCCGCGCTGGGCGCAGGGGCCGACTCGGTGGACCGGCAAGGAGAAGGACCGGGTGCGCCCGGCGTGGCCGTCGTTCCGTGGGAATTACACGGGGAAGATGAAGGGTCTCGGCCCGCTCGCGGGCCCCGGGTACGGGTTCGACTTCTCTGTCTTGACCAGCATGGCCCCGGACTTGATCAAGGCAGGTGGCGACGTTGCGGAGCAGGCCATCATCACCGGGGGCGAAACGAAGCGCCAAGCGGCGCAGATCAAGGCGGACAAGGCCGCGGCGAAGCGCCCGGCCAAGGCCGACAAGGCCGCGGCGAAGGCCGCGGGTTCCTCGTTCCAAGTCTCAACCGGCCGGGGACGCCGGGTTGCGCCTGCGGGTCCCCCGTGGGGGCTGATCGCGGGCGGCGTCGCGGTGCTCGCGGTCCTCGCGCTCGTCCTGAAGGGCGGGGGAGGCCGCGCGGCGCCGCCCCCGTATTACCCGCCCCCGTATTACCCGCCCCCGGCGCCCTACTACCCGCCGCCCCCGGTGCCGCGATGAATGACAAGTACGGCTTTATGATGGCGAGCGGCTACGGCCTCGACGACATCGACCTCGGCGCCGCCACGCCGGTCCCGTCCACCCCGACGGACTACTTCGAGATCGCGCAGAAGATCGCGCCGATCGCGCAGTCGTTCTTCCCCGAGGAGGATGCGCGCGAAGAAGAAGCTGTCCTCCGGGCCAAGATCAAGAACTACAAGAAGATGCGGGGCGTCTTCCCGTACTCCGTGGTCCCCGGGGTCCTGTGGTACGACAACGAGATCGCAAAGATGAAGGCGCGGCTCAAGGTCGTGCACGTCCAGGCCGAGGAGAAGCGCGAGGATGTCGACGAGGGTCGCCAGTGGCGGGAGATGGGCCAGCTCGCCCTCGGCGTCGGCATCGTGACCGGCTTTGCCATCATCGGCTT
>JAUYOW010000186.1 GCA_030697825.1 Gemmatimonadales bacterium
CACGCTGGGCAGCGGGCCACGCGCGGAAGAACGCACCTTGGTGGCGCTGCGGGCCTGGTTGGTGGCGAGGGAGTACGCTTAGTAAGGACGGACGCGCAGACGCGCAGACGCACAGACGCGCAGCGCGGGAGTACAGGAGGACCGGAGGACCGGAGCACAAGCACAGCAGGAGTGACCAGAAGAACCCCTTCCGCCGAGGCCGACCAATGACCGACGCTCCCCGCGATCAGCGGCCCCACATCCGCCTAAGCACGCTCTCCCACGGCGCGGGTTGAGCCTGCAAACTCGGCCCCGCTGAGCTAGCGCAGGTCCTGCGCTTCGTCCCCCCGAGCACCGACCCTTCGGTGCTGGTGGATGCGAGCGGTGGCGACGACGCCGCCGTCATCCGCCTGGACGCGGAGCGCGCGCTGGTCCTGACGACGGATTTCTTCACGCCGATCGTGGACGACGCCTACGACTTCGGCCGCATTGCGGCAGCGAACGCGCTGTCGGACGTGTACGCGATGGGCGGGCGGCCCCTCTACTGCCTCAACCTGGTCGGGTGGCCGCGGGGCACGCTGCCGCTCGAGACCCTGGGCGAGGTCCTGCGCGGCGCGGCCGACGTGGTCGCCAAGGCGGGCGCGGTCATCGTGGGCGGGCACTCGATAGACGACCCCGAGCCGAAGTTCGGCCTGGTCGCGGTGGGCGAAGTGCATCCGGACCGGATGACCACCAACGCGGCCGCCCGTCCTGGAGACCGGCTGGTGCTTACCAAGCCGATCGGCTCGGGGATCATCGCGACGGCGATAAAGCGCGAGGCCGCGTCGCCCGCCACGATCGCGGCGGCGATCCAGGTGATGACGACCCTGAACGACGGCGCCGCGGCGGCGGCACGGCTCGCGGGCGTACGGGCAGCGACCGACGTCACCGGCTTCGGGCTTCTCGGCCACCTGCGCTCGATGATGGCGGCGAGCGGATGCGCCGCGGAGGTCTGGGCCGGTGCGGTACCGCTCCTGCCGGACGTGGTCTCCCTCGCCGAGGCTGGCCACGTCCCCGGCGGCACTACCCGGAATCTCGAGTCGCTCGCGGGAACCACGGCGTTCGACGACGCCGTGGGCCAGATCGGCCGGATCATCCTCGCGGATGCGCAAACGTCCGGAGGCCTGCTGATAGCGGCCCCGCGCGACGTCGTGGGGCGGCTCCTGGAGGAGCTGCGCGCCCGCGGGACCCTTGCCGCCTCGGTGGTGGGCATCGTCGCCGAAGGCAGCCCGGGCGCGCTGGCCGTTCACGCCGGCAGCCCCGTGCCGGGATGAAGGGGGGCCGGGGTCGCCCCGCTTGACACCGGCCCTCCCCTGGCGGCATCCTGCCTGATGTTTACCCGGTTGCTCGTTGGGCTGGACGGTTCCGCGGGAGCCGAGTCCGCACTGACGGCTGCCATCGACCTCGCCCGCCGCTTCCATTCCACGATCGTCCTCGCCGCCATCGTCGACGTCCGCATCCTCGAGGCGCCGCTCTACGAATCCGCCGCACCGCTGTGGACCGAAGGCTTGCCGCTCGCTCCAGTTTCAGCCGAGCTCGGCCGCGCGCTGGACGAGCGCGCGGAGAGGCTGCTCGAAGGCGGCGCCGCGCGAGTCCGTGCGGCCGGGCTCGCGGTGGAGACGGTCAAGGCGGTCGGGCTGGTGGACGAGGAGTTGGTGCGCCTGGCCGGGCAGGCCGAGGCGATCGTGGTCGGCCGCCGCGGCGAGATGCACGAAGCCCCGGGCACGCTCGGCGAGGTGACGGCGCACATCATAAAGAAGTCGCCCAAACCGGTGCTCGTGGCAGGCGAGCATCCATCCCCGTGCGAGCGGCCGGTGGTCGCGTACGACGGGCGAGAGCACAGCACGCAGGCGCTCGCCGTGGCGGCGCGCTACGCCGTCGCGGTCGCCGTGCGCCTCGACATCGTTCACGTCACCGAGGATGCGGTGGCCGGAGACGCGTTGCTCGCCCGGGCCGGTGCCTTCCTCTCCGGGCAGGGCGTGAGTTACGAGACGCACCGGCTCACCGGGGACATCGGCAGGGCCGTGGCCGGCTTCATCGAGGGTTCGGGCTGCGACCTGCTCGTCGTCGGCGCGCATGGAGGCCGCGGACGCCATTCGTGGTCGATAGGATCAACCGCCGAGAAGCTGCTCAGGGCCACGGCAGTCCCGGTGATCGTCAATCGATAAGACGGGCGCACAGGCGCGCGGGCGCACAGGCGCACAGGCGCACGGGCGCACCGGCGCACCGGGCGCTCCTCGCCGCATCCTGGTCCACGCGGACGAGGCGTGCCTGGGCAACGGCACCGAGCCGCCGAACCCTGGCGGGGCGGGCGGGCTCGTCGAAGTGCGTCGGCGCTCCGGCGTCGTGGAGCGGCGCGACTACTACACGTCGGAACCTGACACGACCAACAACCGCATGGCGCTCCGCTCGGCGATCCTCGCGCTCGATCTGTTAGGCGCGAGGGGAGGCTCGGTCGCGCTCGAGTTCGTGTCCGACTCCCAGTACCTGGTGCGCGGCATGACGGAGTGGCTCCCGGGCTGGCGGCGGCGCGAGTGGCGCAAGGTCAAGAACCCGGAGTTGTGGCAGGAGCTCGCCGATCTGGCCGAGACGCACGAGGTGTGCTGGCGATGGGTGAGGGGCCACGCCGAAAACCCGAAGAACGAATACGCGGACTTCCTCGCTACCACAGCGGCTCGGGAACAGCGGACGTCGGGCGAGCTGATCGAGTCGGGCTTCGAGGGGTGGCTGCGGAAAGAGCGAGAGAAGGAGAAGTACCTGGACTTCGATCCGGACGCGGAACTGCTGCTCGACTGACCGCTGCCGACTACCGTCCGTCAGTCCCTCCGGCTAGTTGTTCAGCGCCCCGTTCGTGATCCAGTTCTTCATCGTCAGAATCACCGCGGCGGGCAGCGGTGTGCCGCTCAGCGGCATCTGTCTGCCCCCGCCCCGCTTCGCCGCATCGCCCTCCATCATGAGGATGAAGAACGACGAGTCGGGCTTGGTGGGGTTCACCCGCTGAAGGCTCGGGTCAAGCACGGCCACGACGTTGACGAGACCGCCGTACGACTGACCCGCGTCCAGGTCGAGCCCGAGCTGCGAGGTGGCGCCCGAGTGGCAGGCGCTGCTGGTGGCGCAACTCTGGGTGAGGATGGGCTGGATGTCGGCGCTGAACGACGGGGCAGCGATGGGATGGTTCCCGGAGACCTGCGGCTGGTTGATCCTGAGGTCGGGGCACGCGGAGGCGCAGAGCGCCGCCGCCAGTAGGCCGCCCAGAGCCACCGTCCCCTTCACGAGCCACCTCCGAGCGCGATGCTCGCGCGCGAGCGCACCGTGAGCAGCGCGCGCGGCGCGTAGAACACCTCGCCGCCGAAGCGGACCCGTGAGCTGGGCGACCAGGCCGCGCCCGCGGCAACATGGAGACGGAACAGCGCCTGCTCAAGCGTCAGTCGGCGGTCGTCGAGGCTGTCCGCGACGTTGATGAAACGGACGTCGAATCGCGGGTCATCGCGCCGGAGGCCGAACAACGCATACGGCTCGATCCGCCGAGCAGCCCAGCCGCCGTAGGTGAGCGCGCCCTCGAGCGCGAGGGTGAACGGCCGGTACTGGTCGTCGGAGACCTGCCCGCCCAGACAGATCGTGTTCGTGGGGTCGGCGACGGCGTCCTTGCTGCACGTTATCGCGGCGATGAGTGTGCCGTAGTGCGCGCTCGCGCGGAGCGCGCCACCCCAGGTCGACGAAGCTCCGAAGCGCCGCGTCACCGCGGCCGAGACCATGTGCGGCTTCACGCCGCACACCCTCACGGCGGGCAGGTAAGCGACGTCAACCGCCCACTCGCCCGTGACACGCGCCGCGCGCAGCCGCGGGAAGACCGGGCAGAAGTTCGTGTCCTCGGCCTTGGTGCCGTTGAAGCCCACCTGCTGGTCTTCCGCGGAGAGGTTGGGGAGATAGGTGATGTCGCCGCCGATCTCCCAGCGGCTGCCGCGCCCCGCGAAGCCGACCGGCGCGAAGTGCATTACCGCGGCGTAGTAGCCCATCAGCTGGACTTCGGGGCGCGTGGACGCGAGCTGCTCCACGGGGCGCGACTGCGCTTCCGCGCGCGCGGCGCCCGCAACGAGCGCCGCGACCAACAACGTTCTTCTTGACAACGGCATGCGCACCAATCTAACGTGCCGCCCCAAGACCGCGAGCCACAATGCCTTCCCCGTTGTCGTCGGCTCCCGACGAGCTCGACCGGCTCTTCACCAAGCTGGTTGCCAACCTGGCGGAGCTCGATCCGTCCCGGCTCCACCGGCCGTTCCCCATATCGGAACTGTACGAGAGCCTCGTCCCCTATCGCACCCACCGCAAGATCCTGGGCATCGAGTCGGGTGAAGACTATGAGATGGTGGTGCTGCGGCTCCTCTCCGGAGAGCGGGGGTACGCCAGCATCGAACCTGCGGATGTGCGCCAGGCGCTCGCGCGGGAGGCGGCGAGCGTGAATCCCGACACGGGACTGTTCCGCCGGTTCACCGGCGCAAAGGTCCACCTGGATCCCGACCGCGTGAGTGACGCGCTCGGCGGCGCCGTGCCCGAGGCCGAAGCCCAGCCCGGCGTGACGGAGGAAGAAGCGGCTGAGGCTACCCCGCCGCCGCCGGCCACTCAACCGGAGGCCGACGCGGCGGCTGAGGCCCAGGCACTTCTCCCCTTCGTATTGGACGAAGAGGAAGAGGAGCCCGAAGAGCCGGTCGTGGCGCGGCCCCGCGAGATCGCCGCGCATGTGAGCGCTCCGTGCGCCTACTGCGGCGGTGACCTCCCAGTGGGCCGCGCGGTCCTCTTCTGTCCCCATTGCGGGCAGAACGTCGGGGTCGTGCACTGCCCGACGTGCGGCTCCGAGCTGGACGTGGGCTGGCGCTTCTGCATCACCTGCGGACAGAAGGTCGCGGGCCTCGGTTGAAGCGGTACCGAATCGCGACCATCCCGGGTGACGGCATCGGTCCCGAGGTGATCGCCGCCGCCGGGTCGGTCCTGGAGGTCGCCGCACGCCGCTTCGGGTTCGAGATCGATCTCGAGCGCCTGCCCTACGGAGCCGACCACTATCTCGCCACGGGCGAGACGCTGCCGGACGCCGCTTTCGCGCACCTCAAGGACGACGTGGACGCCATCCTCCTCGGCGCCGTCGGCGACCCGCGCGTCCCCGGCAACGAGCCCGCGCGCGACATCCTGCTCGGCCTGCGGTTCCGGCTGGACCTGTACATCAACTTGAGGCCGGTGAGGTTGCTGCATCCGGACCTGACGCCGCTCAGGACGGACCGACGGACGGACGGACAGACGGACGGGGAGCGTCGCATAGACTTCGTGATCTTCCGCGAGAATACTGAGGGGATGTACCTCGGTCGCGGACGCACGGAAGGCGACGAGTACGTCGCCGAGGAGGTGAATACCGGCAAGGGTGTGGAGCGGATCATCCGCGCCGCGTTCGAATGGGCCCGGGCGCGCGGCAAGACGCGCGTGACCATGAGCGACAAGTCGAACGCCGTCCCCGCCCACCGGATCTGGCAGCAGAAATTCAAGCTAGTGGCAGCCGAGTACCCGGGGATCACCCCGGAGCACCGCTACGTGGATGTGCTCGCGATGGAGATGGTGCGCGAGCCGGAGCGGTTTCAGGTCATCGTGACCAACAACCTCTACGGCGACATACTTTCGGACCTCGGGGCCGGGCTCGTGGGCGGGCTCGGCCTCGCCGCGAGCGCCAACCTGCACCCCGGCCGCGCGGGCCTCTTCGAGCCGGTCCACGGCTCGGCCCCCACGCTAGCCGGAAAAGACGTCGCAAATCCCTATGCGGCTATCCTCACCACGGCGATGATGCTCGCCGAGCTGGACGAGCCCGACGCGTCGCGCGCGCTGGAGCGCGCCGTGCGCGCCGGCCTGGCCGCCGGCGTGCGGACGCCCGACCTGGGCGGCACCGCGGGGACGCGAGCCGCGGCGGCCTGGGTGGCCGAGCACGTAGCGACAGGAACACCGTAGGCACATTCTGGAGAAATCCGCGGGCCCTTGTTCGGCCATGGGGTAATGGTCCTCCCGTCGTTCTCGGGCGACTATCGGATCGACATCGACGCCAACCTGCCCGCGGACAGTGTCCCGCTCAGCGTGCGCATCGTAGCGCTTCCTTGCTGCCCTCTCCGCCCCGGGTGATATTTGATGGCTGGCCGCGATGGAGCGGCCGCCCAACCCCGAACCCGGCGGAGCGCTTCACCTATGAAGACGCAGGGCAAGGACCTGGATGTCGTTTTTCTGAGCGGAGTTAGGACTCCCTTCGGGACCTTCGGCGGGACCCTCAAGGACTTCTCGGCCATCGACCTCGCAGCCCACGCCTCCCGCGTGGCGCTGGAGCGCTCCGGCCTCGGCGCGAACGAGATCGACCACGCGGTCTTCGGCAACGCCCTCCAGACCTCGGCCGACGCCATCTACTTCGCCCGACACGTCGCGCTCAAGGCGGGCCTCCTCATCGAGACGCCGGCGCTCACCGTGAACCGCTTGTGCGGCTCGGGCTTCGAGGCGATCACGCAGGGCGCGCAGCAGATCCTGCTCGGCGAGTCGAACGCGGTCCTGGCCGGCGGCGGCGAGTCCATGAGCCAGGCGCCGCACGTGGTGCGCGGCGCGCGCTGGGGAGTTCGCCTCGGCTCCGCGGCCCAGCTCGAGGACCTGCTCTGGGAGTCGCTGAAGGACCCGCAGTGCGGTTTCTCGATGGCCGAGACCGCCGAGAACCTCGCCGAGAAGTACCAGCTGACGCGCGAGGAAGTTGACGCCTATGCGGTGCGCTCGCAGCAGCTGGCGAGAAAGGCGTGGGACGACTGCGTCTTCCAGGACGAGGTCGTCGGAGTCCAGGTGAAGGACCCGAAGACGCGGCAGCCGGTGGAGTTCCGCGCCGACGAGCACATGCGGCCCGAAACGACGCTCGAGACCCTCGCGAAACTGAAGCCGTACTTCAAGAAGGACGGACTCGTAACGGCGGGGAACGCCAGCGGCATCTGCGACGGCGCGGCCGCGTGCGTGATCGCATCGGAGAAGCTGGCGAAGGAGAAAGGCCTCAAGCCGCTCGGCAGGCTGGTCGGGTGGGCGGTGGCGGGAGTGGAGCCCAAGTACATGGGCATCGGCCCGGCGCCGGCGATCCGGAAGCTGCTCCAGAAGACCGGCATGACGGTGGACCAGGTGGACCTGATCGAGGTCAACGAGGCCTTCGCGCCGCAGTACATCGCGGTGGAGAAGGAACTGAGCCTGCCGCGCGAGAAGACCAACGTGCACGGCGGCGCCATCGCCATCGGGCACCCGCTCGCGGCGTCGGGCACCCGCATCACGGTACATCTGCTGCACGCGCTCCGGCTGAAGGACGGCCGCTTCGGCATCGGCAGCGCCTGCATCGGCGGCGGTCAGGGGATAGCGGTGATGGTGGAAGCCTTCCCGAAGTAGGGAGCGAACCATGGAGATCGGCGTACTCGAAATCCTCGGCTTGGTGGCCGCCGTCTACACCCTCTCGAGCCTGCGGGTCATCAAGCAGTACGAGCGAGGGGTGTCCTTCTTCCTGGGCCGCTACTGGAACACCAAGGGCCCGGGGTTGAAGTTCCTGCCCACCATGCTGGCGCACATGCACCGGGTGTCGATGCGCACCATGGCGATCGACATCCCGCCGCAGGACGTGATCACGCGCGACAACGTGTCGGTGAAGGTGAACGCAGTGCTCTACATGCGGGTCAGGGACCCTGCGGCCGCGATCATCCAGGTGGAGAACTACCTCTACGCCACGAGCCAGCTGGCGCAGACCACGTTGCGCAGCGTGCTGGGCGAGCACCAGATGGACGACCTGCTGGCCGAGCGGGAGAAGATCAACGAGACGCTGCGGCAGATCATCGACCGGCGCACCGACCCCTGGGGCATAGAGGTCACGGCGGTCGAGGTGAAAGACGTGGACCTGCCGGCGGAGATGAAGCGCGCGATGGCGAAACAGGCAGAGGCCGAGCGCGAGCGGCGAGCCAAGGTGATCAACGCCGAGGGCGAGCTCCAGGCATCCGAGAAGCTGACCCAGGCGGCGCACATCATGGGCGCCGAGCCGGTGGCCATCCAGCTTCGGTATCTCCAGACGGTGGCGGAGATCGCGTCGGAGAAGAACTCCACGACCTTCTTCCCGTTCCCGCTCGACCTGATCCGCCCGTTCCTGCAAGCGTACGAGCGGGGTGGCGGAAGCGCCCCCGCGGACGCGCGCGCTCCCGCTCCGCCGCTGGCGGGCGGCACCCGGGCCGCGTTGGGCACGCCCGCGTCCGAGCCCGCGCTCCCGCCCGCACGTGAGGGCGCCGAGCGGAAGGCGTAACTCGCCGATGGCAGGTGACCTACCCGCACGCCGCATCGCCCGCGACGCGCTGGAGCGCATCATCCAGCGCGCGGCGGAGCTCCAGGCCGGCGAGATGGACACCGGCGACGAAATGACCGAGGCGGAGCTCCTCAAGCTCGGCGGCGAGGTGGGGATAGACGGGCGGTTCCTGCGGCAGGCGCTGTACGAGCAGTCGGCCGGTGGGTCTGCCGAAAAAGGCTTCCTGGCGCGCTGGCTCGGGCCGCGGCTGGTGAGCGCGGGGCGAGTCGTGCCCGGCGACAAGGCGACCGTCGAGGCGGCGCTGAATCACTGGATGGCGGAGGGCGAGGCGATGGCGATCAAGCGCCGCCTTCCCGACCGGACGGTGTGGGAGCGCCAGAAGGGTTTCTTCGCCGAGATGAAGCGCGGGCTGGGCGTCGGCGGGAAGAACTATCACCTCGCTCGCGCGCTCGACGTGGCGGTGGGGGTGGCGCAGCTCGAGGACGGCTACTGCCATGTCGCGCTGACGGCGGACCTGTCCGCGATGCGCTCGCGCGCCGCGGGCGCCGGACTCACGGCGGCCGGCGCGCTCGGCGTGGTGGGGGTGGGCACCATCTGGCTGCTGACGATCACGGGGGGCGTGCCGGCGCTGATCGCGCTGGTGGCGGCCGTGCCCCTGGCGGCAGGGGCCGCCTCACCGGTGCTGGCGGCACGGATGCAGAAGAGCCGGAACGCCCGCATGCAGTTGGCGCTCGAGCAGGTGCTCGACCGGCTGGAACACGGCGAGATCAAGCCGCGGCACCGCGGCCCCGCGCCGTCGCCGTTCGTGCGCGTCGCCTTCGAGATCCGCAAGGCGATCGCGGAGGTCTCCGAATCCACCCGGCAGCAGGGCCGGCTGCCGCCATCCACTTGACATCCACTCGAACAGAGAGAACATGACCGAGATCAATACGGTCGGCGTCCTCGGCTGCGGTCTGATGGGCAGCGGCATCGCCCAGACCGCTGCCGCCGCCGGCTTCACGACCGTGGTCCGCGAAGTCAGCGACGAGCTGCTAGCCAAGGGCAAGGGCGCCATCACCGGCTCCCTCAACAAGCTGGTCGAGAAGGGCAAGCTGGATTCCGCGGCGCGCGACGCCACGCTGGGCCGCCTGCGTTTCAGCACCAAGGTCGCCGACCTCAAGGACTGCGATATCGTCATCGAGGCGGTGGTCGAGGACCTCGAGACGAAGAACGCGATGTGGAAAGAGCTCGACGCACTCTGCCCATCCCGCACGGTCTTCGCGTCGAACACGTCAAGCCTGACGATCGCCGCGATGGCCGCGGCGACGAAGCGCGCCGACAAGTTCGTCGGGCTCCACTTCTTCAATCCCGTGCCGCTAATGAAGCTGGTCGAGGTGGTGCGCACGGTCACGACGTCGAAGGAGACCTTCGAGCGCGCCTTCGCCTTCGGGAGGGAGCTCGGCAAGGAGCCCGTCGCCGCGAAGGACAACTCCGGCTTCATCGTCAACCTGCTGCTGGTGCCGTACTTGCTCGACGCGATCCGGCACCTCGAGCACGGGGTAGCCAGCGCGCCGGACATGGACAAGGCGATGCAGCTGGGCTGCGGCTATCCGATGGGGCCGTTCGTGCTGCTCGACTTCGTCGGGCTCGACACGACCTACAGGATCGCGGAGATCATGTTCGCGGAGTACCGCGACGCGCGTTACGCTCCTCCGCCGCTCCTGAAGCGAATGGTGCTCGCGGGGTACTACGGCAAGAAGTCGGGGAAGGGGTTCTACGACTACTCCACGACCCCGCCCACCCTCAGCGATCTGGGGCTGTGATGTTCGGCTACGACTGGCCTCGCCTGCATGCCGCGCTGAACGACTTTCCCGCGGCGCTCCTGCTCGTTTCGGTGCTGTTCGACATGCTGGGGATCTTCACCAAGCGAGACTCCCTCAAGGCGGCCGGCTTTTGGACGCTGGTCGTCGGGGTGCTGGGGACGGGGGCCGCGATACTAGCCGGCTTGATGGCGGAGGACGTGATCGAGCACAGCGACCAGGCCCATGCGGTGATGGAGACACACGAGACCCTCGGCATCATCGTGCTGGTGCTCTTCGGCCTGCTCGCGCTGTGGCGCATCGTGCGCCGGGGCGTGTGGGGCGAGAAGGAGCAGCCCGTCGCTCTCACCGCGGGCGTGATCGGCGTGGCTCTGATGGTCTACACGTCGAAGATCGGCGGCTCGCTGATGTTCGACCACGCGCTCGGCATCAAGGCGGCGCAAATGCATGAGATCATCGAGCAGCGCGGCGGCGAGCAGCACGAACACGAGGAAGGCGAGGAGGCCCCGGCGCCGGGCGGCGCGACGGGCGCGGACAGCATGAAGGCGATGGCGCCCGACTCGGCGCGGCCGCAAGCCCACACCGACAGCACGCCACACCCGCACCAGTGACAGACGCACAGACGCACAGACGCGCAGCAATGACAGACGCGCCGACGCGCCGACGCGCAGCAATGACAGACGCGCAGACGCGCCGACGCGCAGCAATGACAGACGCGCAGACGCGCCGACGCGCCGACGCGCAGGAGGAGGGTGCGCAGCGGACCATTCGAGCGGCGCTCTGGGTCCTTCTCGCTGCGACGGCGGCCGGCTGCGCCGGGTTGGGAGGGGTGCGGCCACGTTACGGACCGGTGCCCGGCAGCGTCCTGGTACAGCTGGACCAGCCGGCCGACGCGGTGATCCGCGCGCTGGCTACTGAGGTGCAGACCGCGGGTTTGCGGCTACTCTTCGTGTCTCCGGAAGAGGGCTACCTCGAAACCGAGTGGTACGACCTCGGCACCCGCCAGTCGGGCCCGGCGGACGCGCGCGACCTGGACCGGGTCGTGAAGCTCCGATTCTTCGCGGACCCGGTCTCCGGGAAGACTCGACTCTTGGCCGAGTGCGTCACGCGCATGGTGTTCGACCCGAGCATGCCCCAGCGGGAGTTGGAGCGCATGGCACCGGACGGGCACCAGGGCCGGATACTGCTCGATGATGTGCTGCGCAACGCGCGGCGGAGGCTGACACCATGATCGCATCGCGATTCCTCCGAGCGCGACGCCGCGTCGGGTCCATCGTCGTTCTGTCGGTCGGTTCGTCCGTCATCCTGTTTCCGGCCTGCTACCGATCGCCGGCGCGCAGTCGCCCGTTGCCGAGCGCGATCCAGGCCACGACCACCAGGAGCGTGCGCGAAGCATCGAGCGCGGCGCTCGCGGCCTTCAACGACGACGGGATCGGCATCGAGCAGTTCCGTCCGGACACGGGCCTCGTGGAATCCACCTGGTTCGACATCTCGAACCTGGAGACGACCGCGCTCGACTACCCGCGCGACGAGCGCGAGGTGCGCTTCAGGTTCCTCGCGGTCGCCGATACCATGGGCGGCCCGGTGCGGCTCTACCTGGAGGTGACGCAGCACGCGGTCGACGCCTTCGGCAGCCGCCGCCGTGAGCGCGAAGCACCGCGGGACCACCCGGCCATGGACGTGGCGCGACGATTGATGGAGCGGGTGACGGGCCGGCTGGGGAGGTGACGAAACCCTTGCCACCGCCGATCCGCTTGAAGACCGCCGAAGGGCTCGGCGTCGAGCTCAGTCCCTATGCGGGCGCGAAGTCACGCGGACGCCTCCCGCGAGGAGGCTAAAATAGGCACGCATGAGCCTGTTAGATGGTGCGACGAGGATCGTCACGACAAGTGTCCGATAGACTGCGGCACGACTGATCTTCGGCCTTGGCTGCGCGAGCCCCGATTCGAGCTGCAGCTGCACAGAGCGCAGTGTCCGGACGGCGAAATATGGCGCCGCGAGGCAGAACAGCCGGATCCTATACTGATTCCGCGGCAGGCAGGCACAGTAGTCGATGGCGTCCCAGAGGCGGGCCAGAGCCAGCTCCACCAGGGCGTTAAGCGCGGGCGCGGTTGGCCCGGGGCAACCGGCGTCGCCTTGGCCCTGCGCGAGCAGCTCGTGCGGGACGAAGCCCACGCCGCGCTCTGCATCCGCGGCGACGTCCTGGAGGATGTTGGTGACCTGCAGACCCAGCGCGAAGCGCGTCGATAGCGTCCACAGGCGGTCGGTCCGGGCCGATGGCAGGCGGCGCCCATGCAGAACGAACAGTCTCGTCAGGAGATGACCCACCGTGCCGGCAACGTAGTAGCAGTAACGCTCCAGCTCCGCGACGCTATCGAGCATCCGAACCTGGCCGGATCGTGCGGCGAACGACATAACGAAGCTCGCCATACCGTCGCACATCTCCTGGACGCTGGGCCGAATGGCCTCACGCTCCTCGCGCGACAGTCTCCAGTACTCCCGCAGAACGTTATCCGAATCCCGCACGAGCGCCTGGTCCGGCACTGTAGCGCCGGCAAACGCAATGCGGAGCGGTGCCGCGTCCATGCTCGCATCGGCCAGGGTATCGCGAAACCTCGAGAGCAGAATCACCCGTGCCGCGGGTTCCATGTTCGCGGCGTCTTCGATGGTATCCGCGATCCGGCAGAGGAGGTACGCGATGGTGACCGTGTATCCCAGCTCCGGCGGAAGCAGGCGAATGGTCAGCGCAAAGGTCCGAGAAACCTTGGGCAGCATGAGGCGGCAGTAACGCTCGTCATTCACCGCGACAGTCCCGTGAGGCATGCCTCTTCCGGGCCGTATCAATGACCGATGATCACAGCCGTGATCACCGAGCCTGCGAGAATCAGCGTCGCAAGACCCAGCGTTGCCCAGATGATGTAGCGTACGCCACCGAGCGGAAACGGATCGAGCCTCAGCATGCGTCGTATCGCCGCATGGGCCCTTCGAGCCTGCGGGCGGCCCAACGCGGCGCGATGGAACTTGAGGAAGCGGGAAACGGGGCGGCGAAGTTGCATTGGCCGGGCAACGCTGTTGCCGTTCCACTCGTCCCACTCGTGCGCCAGCCGGCGGTCCACCTCGATGTGGATCAGCTCGGCCTTGTTGGCGCGGACGTGAGTGGCGGAAGTGGCCATGAAACGGCGAGTATCACCGCCCGCCGCGCGCTTGTCAACCCAAAGGCGCGGCCGTTAGCTTGCCCGTCGTGCAGACTCCCGCCGGCTTCCGTGGCACCTTCCGCACCGATGACATCGCGCGCGCCCTTTACAGCGAGGGTGCCGGCGTCTTCCGCATCATTCCGGCGGCGGTCGCCGTGCCCTCCGACCTGGACGACGCCGCGCTGCTGGTCCGCTGGGCCGGCGAGACCGGCACGCCGCTGGTGCCGCGCGGGGCGGGGAGCGGCATGCCGGGCGGCAACGTCGGGCCGGGCGTGGTGGTGGACCTGACGCAGGCATTCCGCGAGCCCGTCACGGTAGATGCCGCAAAGCGCACGGCGCGCGCCGGCGCGTCGCTCACCTACCGCGACCTGAACGGAGCCGCTGCCGCACCGGGGCTGCATCTGCCTCCGGATCCGTCGAGCGGCGCGTTCTGCACCCTGGGCGGGATGGTGAGCACCAACGCCGCGGGCGCGCGGAGCCTCAAGTACGGCCCGATCCGCGACTGGGTGGAAGCGATCGAGTTCATCACCGCGGATGGCGAGATAGGCCGAGCGGGGCGCGAGGACCCGCCGCCGGACCTGCTGACGGCCGCCGAGCGGCGGCTCCACTCGGACGTCGCACCATATATGAGGCAGATCCAGCTCGTGCTGGAAGAGCGCCAGCCGAAGACCCGCAAGAACTCCAGCGGCTACTTCCTGGCGAATCAGCCGGACCCCGGATGGATCCGGCATCTGCTCATCGGGAGCGAGGGGACGCTGGCGGTCGTCACGGCCGTCGAAGTCCGCCTCGCGCCGCTACCCGGGGACCGCACGACGCTGCTGGTCACGCTGGACGCGCTCGACGCCGTCGCGCCCGCGGTGGAAGCGCTTTCGCCGCTCGACCCATGTGGGTGCGAGTTGCTCGACAAGACCTATCTGGACTTCGTCCGCGCGGCCGCGCACTGCCCGGTGCCGGCAGCCACCGAAGCGGTGCTGCTGGTGGAGTTCGAGGGCGACGGACGAGGGGCCGCGAAGGCGCTCGAGGGCATCGCCGCTTCAACCCGCTTCGCCAACGACCCGGACGCGGTCAGCCGGCTCTGGGAGCTGCGGCACCTCGCGAGCCCGATCCTGGCCGCGCTGCCCGATCACATGCGGTCGCTCCAGGTCGTGGAAGACGGCTGCGTCCCTCCCGCCGAGCTCGGCGTGTACCTCCGCGGCCTCCGCCTAATCGCGCGGAAGTGCGGTTTCGAGATCGTGATCTTCGGCCACGCGGGCGACGGCAACGTGCATGCCAACATCCTCGCGGACGTCACGGCGCCGGACGTGACGCAGCGGCTCGACGCGTGCATCGCCGAGGCGTCGCTGCTGCAGATAGAACTTTCGGGGACCCTGTCCGGCGAACACGGCGACGGCCGGCTGAGAGCGCCCTTCCTGGAGCAGCTGCTCGGCGGGCCGTTCGTCGAAGTATGCCGGCGGGTGAAGGCGGCCTTCGACCCCAAGGGTATCCTTAACCCGGGAGTGAAGATCCCGGAGCGCGGGGCGCAGCCCTCGCTGCCGCGCGACGCGCTCAAGTTCGGCGCAGGCGCGCCCTCGATCCCGCGCGATGTCGCGAGCCTGTTGCGCCAGATCGAGCGCGATGCGGCCTGGGGCACGTTCCGCCTGGACCTGGCCCCCGAAGTCGCTCACCCGTAGCGCATCGCTCATCACCCATCACTCATCACCCATATCACCCATCACTTATCACTCACTTCATGGACATCCTCCGATCGCCGCTCGTCACGCTCATCGCCCGGCCCGATTTCGTTGAGCCGGCGCACCTGCCGGTCCAATGGATCGGCGAATCGACGGCCGGTGAGCGGCTCGCCGAGTACGCCGGAAGGCTGTGCTACATGAGCCAGAAGAACCCGGCCAGTCGCAGCACGCGCGACTACCTGGAGAACATCAAGAAGCAGGGCCACGGCTCGGTGCTGGAGCACGCCGTGTACGTGTTGCTGATCGAGGGGATCTCGCGTTCCTGCTCGCACGAGCTCGTGAGGCACCGGGCGGGTTTCGGCTACAGCCAGCTGAGCCAGCGCTACGTGGACGAGTCTCACGCGGCGTTCGTGATGCCACCCGCGATCCAGGGCGACGGCGCGCTCGAGGCGGAGTGGGAGAAGCAGGTCGGGTCCGACCAGGATGCGTACGTTCGCCTGGTCGAAGGGCTGATGAAGCGCTACTCGTGGGTGGAGGACAAGGGCCACCGCCGGAAGATGGCGCGGGAGGCAGCGCGGTCGGTGCTGCCCAACGCTACGGAGACCAAGATCGTGGCGAGCGGCAACGTGCGGGCTTGGCGGACGATGCTCGAGCTTCGCTGCAGCGAGGGCGCCGAGCAGGAGATCCGGCGCATGGCGGTGGCCGTGCTGCGGGTGCTCCAGGCCGAGGCGCCGGCGTTCTTCGACGACTTCGAGATCTACCGCGCGGAGGACAAGGCGGAGGCGGCGAGGGTCGGGTACCATAAGGTCTGACGCCGGACTAGTCGGACCGCAGCACCTCCATCGGATCCACCCGGCTGGCGCGCCGCGCCGGCACGAAGCAGGCCATCGCCGTGGCCGCCGCGAGGACGAGCGCCACGCTCGCGTACGTGACCCGATCCGTGGGGCGCACCCCGTACAACAGGCTGGTCGCGAACCGCGAGAGGCCGGCGGCGGCGGCGAGGCCGATGAGCAGCCCGGCGCCCGCGAGCCCCATCCCTTCCCGCATGATCATCCTCTGCACCCCACCCGCCGTGGCCCCGAGGGCCACCCGCACGCCGATCTCGCGGGTGCGTGCCGTCACCGACGCGGCGACCACGCCGTACACCCCCACGGCGGCGAGCGTCAGGGCCAGTGCCGCGAAGACGCCGATCAGCAGCATGTTGAACCGGGGGCGTTTCAGCTCCGCGTCGACCAAGTCGCCCATGGTCGCGACGTTGCTCGGGCTCATGTCGGGGTCGACCTCCCGCAGCCGCGCCTCCACCGCGCCGGCTATCAGGGCGGGATCGCCGCTCGTGCGCAGCACGAGGAAGCTCGCCCAGCGCGGCGACTGCTGGTACGGCCAGTAGATCTCCGGCGGGGCGGACGTGCCCGGAACGAACGGCGGGATGTCCGCCACCACGCCCACGACCTCGATTGCCTCGTCGTGGTTCTTCATTCGCACCCGCTTGCCGATCGGGTCCTGCCCGGCGAAGTAGCGACGCGCCATCGCCTCGTTGATCAGCGCCACGCGCGGCGCGCCGGCGCGGTCTTCCTTGCCGAGAGGCCGGCCACGGCGTATCGGGAGACCAAGGGTGCGGAAGTAGTCCGGGCTCATGTCGTACCAGCGCGCCACGACCGGCGTGCCCGCGGCGGCCGGCGCGCTCTCGATCACGAACTCACCCGTTTCCTCGCCACCGAACAGCGGACCGCTCGAGGTCATGCCGACGGACGTGACCGACGGGATGGACCGCATCGCATCGGCGACTCGCTCGAACAGCGCCGACACCCGCGGCGCATCCGGGTACTTCCCTTGTGACGCATAGGTCCAGAAGGTCAGCAGGTGCTCCTGCTCGAACCCCGGCTCCCACCGGAGCAGGCTCGCGAAGCCGCGCGCCAGCAGCCCGGCGCCGGTCGCGAGCACGAACGCCATCGCCACTTCGGCGACGACGAGACCGCCGCGCAAACCGAGCACGGAACGCCACCCGGCCTGCTGGTGCCCCTGCTTCATCACCCCCGTCAGGTCCAGCCGCGACGCCCGCAGCGCCGGGCCGAAGCCAGCCAGCAGGCCGGCGACCCCGGTGAGCAAGAGCGCGAACGTGAGCACCCGGGCGTCCAGGCCGGCGCCATGCAGGCGCGGCAGGTTGCCCGGCATGAGCGCCAGCAGCACGTCCGTCGCCCACGAGGCCACCAGGACCCCGGTGACCCCTCCAACCAGGGCCAGTAGCACGCTCTCCGTCGCGATCAGCCGGAACAGCCGCGCGGGCCGCGCGCCGAGGGCCGCGCGCACCGCGAACTCCCGCTCCCGCGTCTGGCCGCGCGCGATGAGCAGGTTCGCCACGTTCGCGCACGCCACCAGCAGGAGGATCGCCACGGCGCCCATGAACACCAGCAGGGTCGTCCTCACCCCGCCCACCACGCTGTCGAGCAGCGGCTCCACCCCCACACCCCAGCCCCGGTTCGTCTCGGGGTGGCGCTCGCCGAGGGCCCGCTGAATGCCGCCCAGCTCGGCCATCGCCGCCGCCGCCGAGACGCCGGGCGCCAATCGGCCGATGGTCATGAACCCGCGCCAGCGCCGGTTCTCGTCGTCGCGGGGGTCGAACGGCAGCGGCACCCACACCCGCACGTAGTCGAGGTGCGGGACCTCGCTCCCCGGCTTCAGAACCCCGACTATCTCGTAAGACTCGCCGTCCAGCACCAGGCTCCGGCCCAGGACGCCGCGGTCGCCGCCGAACCGGGCGCGCCACAGCTGGTCGCTCAGGATCGCCACGTGACGGCCTGAGGGCGTCAGGTCCTCGGGCAGCAGGAGGCGGCCCAGCGCCGGCTCGACCTGGAGGGTGCGGAACAGACCCGGCGTCGCGAGGCCACCGCTCACGCCCTCCGCGCCGCCTGCCTCCACCTGCATGGAATACGACCAGCTGCGGCCGAGGCCGATCGACGCGAGCGTGCGGCTCTCGCGCGACCAGTCCTCGACGTTAGGCGGGGAGGCGACGCAGAGCCCTTCCACCGAAGGGTGGGTCTCGCACAGCGCCACGAGCCTGCTGGATTCGGGGAACGGGAGCGGCCGCAGGAGCACCCGGTCCACGATGCCGAAGATGGCCGTGCTCGCGCCGGTGCCCAGGGCGAGGGTCACAACGGCAATCAGGGTGAGTCCCGGACGCCGCACCAGCTGTCGCCCGGCGAATCGCAGGTCCGCGATCAACGATGTCATGATGGCTCCAGGGTGTGCCGCACTTGGCCCCCGTGAAGAGCAACATCCGCGCCACGCCGTGCCCGCCGCGCAGACGCTTGCCGGGCCTGTGGTTAGGTCGGAGCGCCGCGGCGCAAAGTGCCCGCTTGCGCGACTCGCGGTTCCGGAATCGGACAGCGCGGAAACCCGTGAGGAACCCTCGCGAATCAACCTTTGGGCACCGGGCGAGGTCTTAGAAGATGGACACCCGATTCCCTCGGAGGACACCGTGCGCCGTCACCTCGTGCGAGCCCCCTGGCTCATCTCATTGGCCCTGGCCCCCATCGCAGGCGCGGCGGGAGCCCAGCAGACCGTTCAGCCGGGCCAGCGCCTGGCGGTCTCCCAGCATCGGCTCGACATCTACGACGTCGCGGGACACGTAACGCTGCGCCGCGGCACCGGCAGCGACATCGTGGTCACGGCCACGCGGGTCGGGCCGGATGGCAACGCGATCAACTTCGAATTCGACCAGGAACGGGACCGGGGCGTCTTGAGGGTCGTCTATCCCCGGGATATCGACCGGATCGCGGACCCCGAGGGCGACCGGAACGGCGGCCGCGGCCGCACTACCCTGCGGCTCCGCCCGGATGGCACGTTCGGCGGCGACGGTAACGACCAAGGATCGGTCCTGCGGCGGATCGGACGCCGGATGCGCAGCGACGAGATCGAGATCGGAGGCAACGGCGGGTTCCGGGGCTCGGCCAACCTCGAGATCACCGTGCCCGACGGCCGCGTGATCAAGCTGCATTTGGCGGTAGGTCTTGTCACGGTCAATGGCGTGACCGGCGACGGGTTGATCGATACCTGGGGCGCTGACGCGGTCGCGACCGACATCGCGGGCTCCTGGCTCTTCGACACGGGATCCGGCAACGTCGAGGTCACCGGCGCGCAGGGCACGCTCCGGATCGACACCGGGTCCGGCAGCGGCACCGTCCGCAACATGACCGGCGATCTACTCGACATCGACACCGGCTCGGGCGAAGTAGACGTGGCTGACGTCCGGGTGGAGCGCTTCCGCTTCGACACCGGCAGCGGCGACGTGCGGGCCGACCGCCTCACCGCGCGGCACGGAGTCATCGACACGGGGAGCGGCGATGCCGACCTGACGTACGCCGGCGGCGAGATAGACGACCTGCTGATCGACACCGGCTCGGGCCGCGTGAGCCTCGGCCTGCCGGCCAACGTGAACGCGCGGCTCAGCATAGACACGGGCAGCGGCGGGATCCAGGTGGCGCGCACCGGTGCCATCTTCGAGCGGCGGGATTCTGACGGGATGGTGTTGAGGTTCGGCGAAGGACGGGGACGGATTCGCGTGGATACCGGCTCTGGTGGGGTGACGATACGGTAGGAAGGGAGTTAGGGGAGTTAGGGGAGATAAGGGAGATAGGGGAGATAGGGTCGGGACCGTCCCTCACTCCCCTTACTCCCCTTACTCCCCTTCTTCTTTGTGCTCCTTCTTATGCTCTTCCGCAATCTTCGCAGCCACATCCGGCGGCACCTCAGAATACTGCTTGAACTTCCCGCGACAGGTCCCGCGTCCGTGCGTCAACGAGTGGAGCTGGGTGGCGTACTTATACAACTCGGCCTCGGGCACCACAGCCTTCAGCTTCACCATTCGGCCGTCGGGCTCGGTACCCAGGATCTGGCCGCGGCGTGAGCTGAGGTCGCCCATCACGTTGCCCAGATACTCCTCAGGCGTGAAAACCTCGAGGTCGCTTAGTGGCTCGAGGAGGATCGGCTTGCAGCTGGGCGCGACGTTCTTGAAGGCGAGGATGCCCGCCATCTTGAACGACATCTCGTTCGAGTCCACGTCGTGGTACTTGCCGTCGAACAGCTCGACCTTGAAGTCCACCATGGGGCATCCGGCTAGCACGCCGCGTTGGGAGGCTTCCTGGATCCCCCGATCCACTGCCGGAATGAACTTGCCCGGTATCGAGCCGCCGACGATCTGATCATCGAAGACGTAGCCGCTGCCTCGAGGGAGCGGCATCATCCGGATCCAGCAGTCGCCGAACTGTCCGCGGCCGCCGGTCTGCTTCTTGTGCTTCCCTTCCCCTTCGGCCTTCCCCTTGATGGTCTCGCGATAGGGGATCTTGGGCTTCACCGTGCCCGCGTGCACGCCGAACTTCCGCGCCAGCCGGCCGAGGATCACCTCGAGGTGGCGCTCGCCCAGGCCGCGGATCCACGTCTGCCGGACCTCGCCGTTGTACTCCCAGTGGAAGGTCGGGTCCTCCTCGTGCAGCTTCCCGAGGCCGATGGAGATCTTGTCCTCCTCGCCCTTCACCTTCGCCTCGATCGCCACGTGGATGACCGGCTCGGGGAACGGCACCCGGGGCAGCACGACGGGCATCCCCGGCGCGGAAAGCGTGTCGTTGGTGTGCGTCTCGCGCAGCTTCGCGACCGCGCCGATGTCACCGGCGTGGAGGGTCGCGACCTCAACCTTCTCCTTGCCCTGCGCGATGGACAGGTGGTTGAGCTTCTCCGCCGCGCCGCGCGCGGCGTTGAAGACCTCCTGGCCGTTCCTGACGCACCCGGATACGACCCGGAAGAACGACACGTCGCCGACGTGGGGCTCGGACATCGTCTTGAAGACCAGCGCCGTGAACGGCGCGTCGTCGGTCGGCGCGACGGTGATCTTGTCCGCGCTCCCCCACCGTTCGGCCTGCTTCGGCTCGTTCTCCGCCGGCGAGGGGACCAGCTCCACGATCTCCGACAGCAGCGCGCGCATCCCGTACGTCAGCTCCGACGCGCCGCAGAAGACGGGATAGAGCTCGCCCTTGGTGAGCGCCGTTCGCATCGCCCTGACCAGTTCATCGTGACCGATCTCGCCGCCCTCGAGGTAGC
This sequence comes from Gemmatimonadales bacterium, assembly GCA_030697825.1. Lineage (NCBI taxonomy): Bacteria > Pseudomonadati > Gemmatimonadota > Gemmatimonadia > Gemmatimonadales > Gemmatimonadales bacterium. The sequence continues at coordinate 21,095 of JAUYOW010000186.1, forward strand.
GCTCGAGGAGCGCGTCGTCGGTCGAGGCGACCGTCTCGATCAGGTCCTTCTCGTACTTCTCGTACTTGGCCTCCATCTCCGCCGGGATCCCCTGCTCGTCGTACTCGCCGGTCTTGGTGCCCTTCTTGTAGAGGTGCGCCTTCCGGGTGATGAGGTTGATGATGCCGCGGAAGGCCGGACCCTCGCCGACCGGGATCTCGACCGGGATCGCCTTGGGAGTGAGGTGATCGCGGATATCCTGGTAGACCCTCTCGAAGTTCGCGTGCTCCTTGTCCATCAGCGAGACGAAGAAGACGGGCGGGTGGCCGCAGGTCTGCGAATACTCCCAGACCTTTTCGGTGCCGACCTCGACGCCGGAGGTGGCCGAGAGGACGATGAGCGAGGCGTCGGCGGCGTAGACGCCGGCCATCGCGTCGCCCGCGAAGTCGAGGTAGCCGGGCGTATCGATAAGGTTGATCTTGGCGCCCTCCCACTCGGCGTAGGCGAGGGCGAGGTTGATGCTGTAGCCTTTTTCGGTTTCGTCGGGAGAGTAGTCGGTGAGGGCGGTGCCGTCCTTGACGCGGCCGTGTCGTTTGCTGGAGCCGGCCACGAAGGCGAGGGCGTCGACCAGGCTGGTCTTGCCGCTGCCTCCGTGGCCGACTACGGCCACGTTCCGGATGGCTGTACTCGCGTATTCCTTCATGATGTGACCTTCGCGTTCATGGCCTCTGGGCGCTCGATTCGGACGGGGCGGGTAACCTAGCCGCGTCGGAGTTGGGGTGTCAACTGAGCGCAAACGGGCATTCCCGAGCGCCGCGCCGTTGATAGCGCGCGCGGAATCGCGGTCATCGGCAGGTGATCTGCGCGAAGCGGCGGCGACCGCGGCCGCAGAGCCCCTTACGACGCCATGCCGGAGAACACGAACCGGTAGGACTGCGCGGTGCTGTCGTAATCGGCGCGGAAGTGCGTCGGATAGTGAACGTTCGCCGGAAGGCCGGCCAACGCCGGGATGTCGAGATCGAAGCTGCGCCGCTCCAGCAGCGTCGCGCGGGAGACCATCGGCTCCACGAAGATCGGCCGGCCTCGATAGTACCCCATGACCATCGTTTTCTGGAACGGCGTCGTAGCGGTCAGCTCGGCCGCGGGCAGCGCGTGCATCCCCATCTTCGGCACGCAGAGGCCGATGAGAGTGCCCAGCTGCGGGATGGCGATATCGGGAAGCTCGTAAGCCGCGGGCGGCTGGGCCGGCTTGGTCGAATCCGCGCAGTCTATCGCGTCGATTTCGGCGGCGGAGATGGTATTGAAGTGGAAGTCGAAGTGGGGGACCATGAACGGAGCCGGCGGATGGCCATGGGCCTCCCAGTACAACGTCACCACCTTGAAGCCGGTCGCTCCGCTGACGGCCTCGGAGAGCGGGATGACGGCGGCCGGAACCGGCGGCCACACCATGGGGGCTTCCGCGGGCGCGTTCTCGAGCGAGCTCACGGGAACGGTCGCCCCGAACGCGACCACTCTGTTGCCGGAGCTCTCGCTCCACACGCAGACATCGGCGCCGTTCATGGGCCGGCACTCGCCCTGAACGACCTCACGCTTGCTGCATGATACGAGACCGACCATCAGCGCGCAGACGGCACCGCCGGCGCGAACGCCACTGTGGTGACGCGAGCTGAACGACATAAGATACCTCCGGGAGTTCTCGCACTACGCGGGTGGCCACCGGGAAAGCCGAGCGAGCTTATCCCGGATCCAAGGGACATGCAAGGGCGTGCCCCTGCCACCTGCCACCTGTTGACTGCCAGCCACTGCAACTCTGCAACCCTGCAACTCTACTTGTACCCTGCCGCCTGCAAACTGAACAGTTCCGCGTATATCCCTCCCTTCGCCACCAGGTCCGCGTGCGTCCCGCTCTCAGTGATCTCCCCCTTCTCCAGCACCAGTATCCGATCCGCCATCCGCACGGTCGAGAACCGGTGCGAGATCAGCACCGCCATCTTCCCCTTCGTCAGCTCCGCGAACCGCTGGAAGACCTGGAACTCCGCCCTGGCATCGAGCGCCGCCGTCGGCTCGTCGAGGATCAGCACCTCGGCGTCGCGGAGGTAGGCGCGGGCGAGCGCGACCTTCTGCCACTCCCCGCCCGACAGCTCGACGCCGCCCTCGAAGCGGCGCCCCAGCATCTGCTCGAAGCGTGAGGGGAAGCGCGAGACGACATCGGACGCGAGGCTGCGCTCCGCCGCCTGCTCGATGCGCGGCGCGTCGTCGACCGCCCCGATCTCTCCCACTCCGATGTTCTCGCGCACCAGCATCTCGTAGCGCACGAAGTCCTGGAAGATGACGCCGATGGTGCGGTGGAGGGACGCGACGTCGTACTCGCGCAGGTCCACGCCGTCCAGCAGGATCGCGCCCTCGTCCGGGTCGTAGAGCCGGCCGAGCAGCTTCACGAGCGTGGTCTTCCCCGCACCGTTCTCGCCCACCAGCGCGAGCCGCTCGCCCGGTTCGATCCGGAAATCGAGATGGCGCACCGCCCACTGGTCGCTTCCGGGATACCGGAACCCCACATCCTGGAACTCGAACCCCCTCGCGATCGGCCTCGGCGCCGGCCGCGCGCCATTCGACGACGCAATGGTGGGTCGCATGGCGAAGAAGGTGAACAGGTCGGCGAGGTAGAGGCTCTGTTCGTAGATCTGGGACATCGAGAGCAGCACGCCCTGGATGAGGTCGCGGCTCTGGCGGAACGACGCCGCGAGGAACGTCAGAACTCCGAGGGTGAAGACGCCGGCCGGCGAGCGGTAGCCCGTCACCGTGAGATAGATGATCCACCCGTATGCCCCGTAGTAGCCGAGGGTGCCGAGCGTGACGAGGAGCGACGACACCGCGCTGTGCCTGATGGCGAGGCGGGAGTTGGCATCGTAGAACGCCTGCGCGAGCTTCGCGTATCGTTCGGTGAGCCAGCGCGAGAGACCGAAGAGCTTGATCTCCTTGGCGGTCTCGTTGCTCGCGCCCGTGTAGCGGAGGTAGTCGAGCTGGCGCCGCTCCGGCGTCCACCGATACAGCAGCGAGTACCCGAGCGCGGCGAAGTGGGTCTCGCCGAGGAACGACGGAACTACCGCGATGGCGAGGAGCAGCAGCAGCCACGGTACGTACCAGAGCAGCGCCGCGGCAAGGCTGATGAGCGTGATGATGCTCTGCACCGTGCCGAGGAGCAGCGACACGAGTGCGATGCGCCCGACGGTCTGACGGCGCGCGCGCTCCAGGTGGTCGTAGAACTCGGGGTCCTCGAACTGGCGTAGGTCCAGGGTCGCGGCGTGCTCCATCAGCCGTACGCTCACCCGGTTCGAGAAGAGATCGCCGAGCAGGCTCTCCACCAGCGTGCCCGCGCGCGCCAGCGCTTCGCCGAAGACAGCTATAGCCAACTCGATCAGGACCAGGCGGACCAGGTGACTCCACTCCACGGGGCGGCCAGCGCCGTGTGCCTGGATCGCGCCGACCACCGCGTCGATGATGAGCTTGCCGACCCACAACACCGCGAGCGGGACGACGGCGCGAAGCGCCCGCAGTGCGACTATCGCGGCGGTGTAGCCGCGGTGCGTCTCCCACACCATCTTGAGGAGCGGCGGGAGGTTTTTCAGCGCTTCGAGGCGCTGGCGCCACGTCGGCCTTTCCTCGCGGGCGAGGGGGCTCTGCGGGCGGCTGGGGACGTTGGGTTGGGTGCCGGCGGTCATGGCTACAGAGGCTTAACCCAGACCCGCATCCAGCGTCAACTTTCTCACGGCACTCTCTTCCCGGGGTTTGATGCGGGTCAAGAGAGGTTTCCGGGAGTGCTCGGGTAGCCGGGCACCGTACGCCGGGAGCCGGGAGCCGGGAGCCGTACCTTCGGTTGCGGGCGCCCAAAGTACGGCTAACGGCCTACGGCTCCCGACTCTATCTTCCCGCCCATGGACTGGCCCCGCCAGCTCGCCGTCATCACCGGCGCCACCAGCGGTATCGGAAAAGCGCTCACCGAAGGCTTGGTTGACCGCGGGGCCGCGGTGGCCATCTGCTCCCGCAACGAGATCCAGGTCAAGAAGGTCGGCACGGCGGTCCGTCAGGCGGGCGGCACGGCGCTCGGCATGGCGTGCGACGTGCGGGACGAGCGGCAGGTCGCGGCGTTCGCCGAGCGGGTGCTGAAGGAGGCCGGCACGCCGACCATCCTCATCAACAACGCCGGCATCGGCCGCTTCGCCCCCGTCGCGGAGATGAGCGTCGCGACGTGGGACGAGGTCATCGAGGTCAATCTGCGCGGCATGTTCCTGGTGACGCGCGCGTTCCTCCCGGCGATGCTGGCGGCGGGCCGCGGCGCCATCGTCAACATGGCGTCCCTCGCCGGCAGGAGCGGGTTCTCCCAGGGCGCGGCGTACTGCGCCTCCAAGCACGGCGTCCTGGGATTCTCGAAGAGCCTCATGCTGGAGGTCCGCCAGCGCGGCCTCCGCGTGATGGCGGTCTGTCCGGGTTCGGTTAACACGCCGTTCTTCGATCAGGAGACGCCGTTCAACCCCAACCGCGACAAGATCCTCGCGCCGGAGGACGTCGCCCAGGTCGTGCTCGACGCGCTGGAGGTGCCCGAGCGGGCGATGGTCTCGGAGCTCGATATTCGGCCCACGAGTCCGTAGGGCGCCTGCCGCCGCCCGATACCGGCGTGGGAGAAGCGGTATCCGTAGCGGGGCCGGGGCCGGAAAACCCGAAACGCCCAGCACTTGCTGGGCGTTCCCGTTTCGAGGAGGCGCCGGGCGGAGTCGAACCGCCGAATGGAGGTTTTGCAGACCTCTGCCTTACCACTTGGCTACGGCGCCGGAAGGGGTGTAAAGGTCGCTCCCTCGCAGGCGATTCTCAAGCGAGGATGGACGGGGTCTGCGCCCGCGGCGCGCGAGTCGGCGCGAGGAGGAGGAGCGCGAGCCCCAACGCCACCCGCGCAGCCTCCTCGACCGCGGCGAGCCGCCTCGCGTCCGCACCCGACTCGCTAAGTGCCGCTCTTCTTCAGCTCTTGCCTCACCTGTCGCAACAGCAGGGCGATCACGAAGATCAGGCATATCGCGGCGAACTCCAGGAGGCGCCCCGGCAGGTACATCCGCTGCAAGAGCGAGCGCCCCATCCAGCTCAGCGTCCATTCGAAGACCGCCAGCGCGAAGAGCAGGAAGGCCGCCCAGAAGAACACTCGAGTCGCGACGGCGTTCAGCTTGTCGATGTCCATGTTTCCCCCCTTACTCCAGTTGGGCGTCCAGGAGGAGCTCGACGTTCCCTTTGAGCGCGCCAGAGACCGGGCAACCGTCCTTCGCCGCCTCGGCGGCCGCCAGGAACGCGGCCTGATCTATCCCCGGCACGCGTCCGCGCACGGTGAGCTCCATCTTCGTGATCTTCTGGCCGCCGCCCACCATCTCGACGGTGCACGCCGCGCGCGTCTCGACGCGCGTGGCCGGCGTACCGGCCCGCTCGAGACCGGCCGAGAGCGCCATGCTGAAGCAGGCCGCATGCGCCGCCGCGATCAGCTCCTCGGGGCTCGTCCCGCCCGCTTCCTCGAACCGCGTGGGAAAGGAGTAGCCGCCCGAGAACGTCCCCGAGCGCGCGTTGAAGCTCCCCTTCCCGCTCTTGAGGCCGCCTTCCCAGACGGCCGTGGCGTGTTTCGTCGGCATCCGGCTCCTCCTCCTGATGTCACGATGCGCGGACTGAACAGCGACGCAAAGCTCGCCGCTTTCACCCCGATTCTCAAGGCGGCTCCCGTGGCATCGAAATCCCTTCGGCGATACCTTGTCTGCGCTCCCCGTGACCACCTGTCTCGACCCGCAACCACTCTCCGCCCGGGCGCTGGAGGCCATCCTCGAGCCCGCGACCGCCGGCGACCCTGCAGGGCATCTTCTCCGGCCGCTGCGCCCCACGGCAGACGCCTACCGCATGCCGCTCGGCCGTGAACTGGCGGCGACTCGCCCACGGCGCTACGCTTGATGCGCACCTTAGAATGGAGCGAACACCCCAATGGCAGCGAAGAAGAAAAAGAAGGCGCCGAAGAAGCCGGCCGCGAAAAAGCGTCCCGCGCTGAAGAAGCGCAAGCAACCCCAGACCCTGCGCGTCCGGTCGATAGCACCCGGACTCACGGTCAGCGACATCCAGCGGAGCCTCGCCTGGTACCGCGACGTTCTCGGCCTGGTCGTCGGGCAGAAGTGGGAAGATGGCGGTAGCCTGATGGGCGTGGAGATGAAGGCCGGAAACACCGCCTTCTGGCTCGGCCAGGACGACTGGAAGAAGGGCCGCGACCGGAAGAAGGGCGAGGGCGTCCGCGTCTACTGCACCACCACTCAAGACGTGGACATGCTCGCCAAGGGGATCAAGCAGCGCGGCGGGGTCCTCGACCACGAGCCGAAGACCCAGGCCTGGGGCACGCGGGACTTCGGCTTGACCGACCCGGACGGATACAAGATCACCATCGGCACGTGACGAATCGCGCCACGCGGCGCCTCGCGGGCGCCCTGTCGGTCTGCGCGCTCGCGGCGGGCGCCGCGCGCCCGGCCCCCCCGCCGTGCAAGGGCCAGAGCGGCAGGGACCGTCACCACACTCGTCCGTAAGGACCTACGCCTGAGGTGGCCGCGCGCCGAGACGCCCACGCATTTCATCGTGATGGGGATGAACCAGAACCTCGCCGAGGCGACGCGTATCGCGGTGCGGGAGATGATCGACTTCCTTGCCACCGAGCAGCACCTCTCCCGCGACGACGCCTACATGAGGGTCAACGCCTTTCTTCATTCAGCCGTTTTATCAGCTGCACCTGGCCCGTATGGTACCCATCGTGCGCCGCCACACCGTGGATCTGCTCCGCGTTCGTCCACGTCCCCTTGGGCGAGCGGGCGTCGAGCTTCGCGGGCGATAGCCGCCGCACCGTCTCGCGTAGCAGGACGTGCTGGATGTCGAGCAGCGCGACGTCCGCCACCCAAGCCGCCGCGTCCGGCCTGGCCGGGAGCCGCGGCCAATTGCTCGGTGCCCGGGGGAAGGACCCGCGCGGAGCGCCGGCCAGCCGCCGTGCCACCGCGTACTTCCAGTAGGCCGCGTGCAGCACCAGCTCCCAGATGTTGTGCCGCTTGCTTCCCGGCCTCCACAGCGCCTCGCGAGGCGTCAGCCCCTTCAGAGCCCCTCGCAGGGTCGTGCCGTGCCAGCTGTGACTGTCGAAGGCCTGGTCGAGGAACTCCAACAGCAGAGCGATCCGTCCGTCCATCCGTGCCATCGTTCCTCCTGATTAGATTACCGCCTCCGTGCTCGTTCCCAAGCTGTTCACGACCCTGAAAACGTACACCCGCCGCCAGCTCCTCGCGGATACGACGGCCGGCGTCATCGTCGGCATCGTGGCGTTGCCGCTGGCCATCGCTTTCGCTATCGCCAGCGGTGTCACCAGGGCGACAGAAACCTGTCACACGGAGAGGATGATAGTCGTGCTGCAGCTGCTGGGTGATGGGGCCTACGCCAGCTTCGCGTCCAGGGTGATGTCGACGCTGCCCTTCATTACACCCGAGATCGGGCAGCCGTCCTTGGTCGCGGTCTTGCCCGCCCGCTCGAGATTGCCCGACAACGCCATCGAATAGCAGCCCGCGTGCGATGCCGCGAGGAGCTCTTCGGGGTTGGTACGCCGCCGTTCTCGAACCGGCCGGAGAAGTCGTAGTCGGCTGCCAGTGCGCCGCTCTCGGTCCGCAGCGATCCCTTGCCGCTCCTGATACCGCCCTGCCACTCGGCGCTGGCCCTTCTCGTCGGCACCTACCGCTCCTAACGCAGGTTAGCACCCAAGGTACTTTGAGCGGGCACAGCCGCACTGACTCACAGAGGGCGCAGATAATCAACACTGTGCCCTCTGTGAGTCAGTGCGCCTCTGCCCGCAGCCTTCCGTACTTCTGGGTCGCGTAGCCCACGATAACGCCGACGAGACTGCCCGGCAGCATGATCTCCCACCAGTAGTGGCTGCCGTCGGGGTTCGGCATGGCGGCGATGGCGAATGCCAGCAGCAGTCCGACGACGAGACCGAAGGTGATCCCCGCCGGCAGGCTGTGCACCTTCTTGGCGAACCATCCGATCAGCACCCCGGCGATGATGCCCTTCACGGTCGAGCCGATCACGATGCCGACGATTTG
>JAUYOW010000187.1 GCA_030697825.1 Gemmatimonadales bacterium
GAATTCTTCATAAACCTTAGCGGACAGGATTTCCCCCTCAAGTCGCAGACGCACATCCAAGACTTTCTTCGCCGCAATAGAGGAAACGATTTCATCCGCGTGGCTAACCAGCGCACCTTCCGTCCTGACACACTATCTCGAATACAGAACCATGTTACCGAGTTCGGCAACAGGATCCTACGCATTCCTATCAGGCGACCGTATCTTCGAGTGGGGACGCCTTCTATCGGAACTCAGTGGATGATCTTGAGCCGGAAGTTCTGTGAATTTGTCTGCTACAGCCCTGAGGTCGAAAGGTTCAAGAGATTCTATCGGCACACCTTCATATCGGATGAAGGATTCTTTCAGACGGTAATAATGAATACCAGTTACCAGGGAACTATCGTGAACGACGATAAACGGACCATTGACTGGGTGCCGCTAGGAATAATCAAGTTACGTCCCAGAGACTTCACATCCAACGACGCCGATTTCTTGATGGCAAGTCCAGGCTTGTTTGCCCGCAAATTCGACGTAACCGTTGATGGAGGCATCTTGAGTATCTTGGAGGCAAATCTATCGTAGCCGTTTTGCCTTATCACGGCGAGGCGCCAACGCCGTGATCGCCGGATCGCGCCCAATACGGCAAGGGACGTAGAACATGGTCAACGTTTCCGAGCGCAGCAGCCGATGAGCCAGCCCGCCCAGGCCCCATCCCTCGATTCCCGCCACCAGTACCGGCTCGCGCTTGCCATGCTCGCGGCCGCCGCCCTGGCGTGGCTCTGGACGCTCTCCCACCGTACCATGGCGATGAGCATCCCGGCCTTCGTCGCGGCGTGGACCGTGATGATGGCCGCGATGATGCTCCCCTCGCTCGTGCCCAGCGTGCTCCTCTTCCAAGCGGCCTCGCGCTCGCGCGCGCCCTTCGGCTACCGGACCGCGCCGAGCCCGGTGTTCGTTGCCGGCTACTTCGCGGCGTGGGCGCTGATCGGTGCGACTGTCGCGGTCGCGGGCGACCTCGCGGGCCCGGTGCCCCCAAGCTGGCAGAGCGGCGTCGTCGGTTCGGCGCTCATCGTTGCCGGCGCGTACCAGCTCACCCGCCTCAAGGCCTGGTGCCTCGGCCACTGCCGGAGCCCCATGCACTTCTTCATGGAGCACTGGAAGGACGGCCCGCTCGGCGCCCTGCGCCTCGGCGCCCATCACGGCCTCTACTGCGTGGGCTGCTGCTGGGGGCTCATGGTCGCGTTCATCGCGCTCGGCATGATGCGGCCGGCCTGGATGGGGCTGATCGCGCTGGTGATATTGCTGGAGAAAACGGCGCCGAGTGGTCAGCGGCTGGCCCCGCTCATCGGAATGGGGTTTATTCTGGCCGGCGCCCTGGTGGCGCTCGATGTGCTGCCGGCGCTGGATGCGATGATGGGAGGGATGCATGGCGAAGCCCGCTAAGTGGAGCCTCAAGGTGGAGCACCTGATGGCATGCAACTGCAACTACGCCTGCCCCTGCTCCTTCGACGCCAGGCCCACGTTCGGCACCTGCGAGGCCTCGACGGCCACGCGCATCGTGAAGGGGAAGGTGGACGGGGTGACGCTCGACGGCCTCAAGTGGGCCTTCGTGGCCAAGTGGCCGGGCCCCTTGCACGAGCTGCACGGCAGAGGGGTCGTGTTCCTCGACCACCGGGCCAGGGGGGCGAAGCGCGACGCCCTCGAGCGGGTGGCCACGGGCAAGGCCGGCGGCCCGTGGGGGATCTTCATGTCCACGGTAACCGACGGCTACCAGGTGCGGACGGCGGGCATCGAGTTCAAGGTCGCCGGCAAGAGGAGCCACTTCCGCGTCGTGGGGGCCACCGAGGTCGCCTTCGAAAGCATCAAGAACCCGCTGACTGGGGCGGACTACCCGGCGATCGTGCTGCTGCCCGCGGGGCTCCTCACGAAGAAGGAGGAGATCTTCGCCGCCAAGACCATGTGGGTCAAAGCCGACGGGCTCGACTTCAGCTACCCACAGCGCAACGCGCTCGTCTTTACGACGACGTGGCGCGGCCCGTGAAGGGGTGACGACGGGCCCCAGGACGGGCGCCACCTCCGTCCTCGATGCGGGGCGCGTGGTGGGGAGGCTCCGCGATGCGCGGGCGCGTGGCGCCCGACGGCGAGAGCTGCTCTGGCTCGCGGCCCGAGCGATCCGCGAGGCGGGACCGCCCTACACTTCCGTTTACCTCTATATGCTCCACGGCGACGAACTGGTGCTCGAAGCGCACGACGGTCGGGGCACGGACCACGTCCGCATTCCCGTGGGGCGCGGCGTGTGCGGCACCGCCGCGGCGGAGCGGAAGGACCAGAACGTGCCGGACGTGTCCGCGGCGGGCAACTATCTCGCCTGCAACCTCGACACCAGGTCCGAGCTCGTCGTCCTGATCGAGCGCGGCGACACGATCCTGGGCCAGATTGACGTGGACTCCGACGTTCCCGCCGGCTTCTCCGATGTGGAGCACGCCGCGACGCGGGAAGTCGCCGACGCGCTCGGCGAGCTGCTCAAGGCGGCGGCCGGGACGGCGCGTGCCTAGGCGGAACTCGCAGGAGTTCCACGGCATCCGGCTGGCGCTGGAGGAGGCTCAGGCCGCGGCCGCCGACGGCGAAGCGCCGGTTGGCGCGGTCCTCATGCGCGGTGCGGAGATCCTTTCGCGCGGCCGCAACCGCATGCGCGCGACCGGCGACCCGCGGCAGCACGCCGAGGTCGGGTGCCTCGACGCGGCGGTCGCGGCCGGATGCCGGGGCCCCGACGCATTCGCGGGCGCGACGCTGTTCGTGACGCTCGAGCCGTGCTCGATGTGCGCCGGCGCCATCGTGCTGGCGCGGGTGCCTGGCGTGGTCTTCGGCGCGTGGGACCCGAAAGCGGGGATGGCCGGGTCGCTGCACGACCTGCTGCGGCATCCGAGGCTGAACCACCGCTGCGAGGTCGTGGGCGGCGTACTGGAGCAGGACTGCGCGGAGCTCCTCAAGGCCTTCTTCGCCGAGCGCCGCTGAGCGAGGACGGGGTTGCACTCGCTGGTTGAAACAGGCCCCGTCAACCCACTAGCTTTCGGCGCCGCTGGACAGGTGGCCGAGTGGTTGAAGGCGCCGGTCTCGAAAACCGGTGGGCCCGTAAGGGTCTCGTGAGTTCGAATCTCACCCTGTCCGTGTCAGCAGGCACAGGCGCACAGCCGTACAGCGCACAGGCGCACGGGGGCACGGTTGTCCGGGGCGCCAACTCCGACTGTGCTCCCGTGCGCCCGTGCCCTCTGTGCCCTCTTTCTGGATGGGTGGCCGAGCGGTTTAAGGCGCACGCCTGGAGAGCGTGTGGGCCCCAAAAGGGCCTCGTGGGTTCGAATCCCACCCCATCCGTTCACCCCCGCGTTGATTGCGGCGCTCGCTTGCCTTACCTTTCGGCCTCGATATGCCGCATGAAGAGCGCCAGCTCATCCTGGACGACCGCGCCCTCGCGCGCACGCTCCACCGGATGGCGCAGGACATTCTGCGGCAGACCCCCGATCCCATATCGCTGGTGCTCATCGGCGTACAGCGCCGAGGCGTGGAGCTGGCCGCGCGGCTGGCGACCGAGGCGCGCACCCAGTCCGGGATCGAGGTGCCGAGGGGCGCCATGGACATCACACTCTATCGCGACGACCTCGAAGCCGTCGGGCCGCGTCCCCTGGTGGGCCCCACGCACCTGCCGGTGGACTTGGGCGGCCGACACGCGTGGATCGTGGACGACGTCCTCTTCACGGGGCGCACGGTGCGGGCGGCGCTGGATGAGCTGGCGGACTTCGGGCGTCCGGCGCGCATCGGGCTCGCGGTGCTGGTGGACCGGGGCGGGCGCGAATTGCCGATCCAGGCGGACGTGGTCGGCGAGCGGGTGCCGACCGGACCGCGCGACCGGGTGGAGGTGTTCGTGAAGGAGCTGGACGGACGCGATGCGGTGGAAGTGGTCCGCGGCGCGAAGGTGGGTGGGTGAGCCCGGCCCTGGGGAAGGACCTCCTGGGCCTCGAACCCCTCTCCGCCGACGATATCCGCCTCATCCTCGACACCGCCGAACCGTTCAAAGAGATCTCCGAGCGCGCCATCAAGAAGGTCCCGGTCCTCCGGGGCAAGACCATCGTGAACCTCTTCTTCGAGGCCTCGACCCGCACCCGGATCAGTTTCGAGTTCGCGGAGAAGCGCCTCTCCGCCGATACGGTGAACGTCGCGACCGCGGCGTCCTCGGTGCAGAAGGGCGAGACGCTGGTGGACACGGCGCGCAACCTCGAGGCGATGCGGATCGACATGGTGGTGATCCGGCACGGCTCGTCCGGCGCCGCGAAGTTCCTCGCGGACCGCATCGAGTCGAATGTGGTCAATGCCGGTGACGGGATGCACGAGCACCCGACCCAGGCCCTGCTCGACCTTCTCACCATCCGCGACCATCGCCCCATCGAGGGCGCGAAGGTCTGCATCGTGGGAGACGCACTGCACTCGCGGGTGGCGCGGTCCAACATCTGGGGCCTCACCAAGCTGGGCGCCGAGGTGGCGGTGTGCGGACCGCGGAGCCTGTTGCCGCTCGGCGTGGAGCAGCTGGGCGTCAGGGTGTTCCGGCGGATTGAGGAAGCGATCGAGTGGGCGGACGTGCTCAACGTGCTGCGGCTCCAGCTGGAGCGGATGCAGGCCGGCTACGTCCCGTCGCTTCGCGAGTACTACCGCGTCTTCGGCGTCACGCTCGAGCGGCTGGAGAAAGCGCCGCGCGACCTCCTCATCCTGCACCCGGGGCCGATGAACCGCGGGGTCGAGATCGACTCGCGGGTGGCTGACGGGCCGCACTCGGTCATACTGAACCAGGTCACCAACGGCGTGGCGGTGCGCATGGCGGTGCTCTATCTGCTGGCGGGCGGGCGCCCCGAGCTGGCCGAAGCGGCCAAGGGCGGAGGGGAGCGATGAAGCCGGTCCTGATCCGCGGCGCCAGGGTGATCGATCCTTCGGTGGGCCGCGATGCCGTCGCCGACCTGGCGATCGCCGAGGGGAGGATCCTCGCGGTGGGCTCGTCCCTGGGCATTCCTGATGGCGCCGAAGTGATCGACGCGAACGGCCTGGTGGTCGCGCCGGGGTTCGTGGACCTGCACGTGCATCTGCGCGAGCCGGGACGTGAGGACGTCGAGACCATCGCGACGGGCGCGCGTGCCGCCGTGGCCGGCGGCTTCACGTCGGTCTGCGCGATGCCCAACACCGACCCCGTCACCGACAACCAGGCCGCCGTCGGCTTCATCGTGAGCCAGGCGCGCCAGGCTGGGACCGCCCGGGTCTATCCCATCGGCGCGGTCTCGCTGGGACAGCGGGGCGAGCAGCTCACCGAGATGGGCGAGCTGGTGGCCGCAGGGGCCATCGCCGTCTCCGACGACGGGAAGCCGGTCGCGACGGCGCACCTCATGCGCACCGCGCTCGAGTACGCGATGACCTTCGGCATCCCGGTCATCGACCACTGCGAGGACCACACGCTCTCCGCGGGCGGCGCGATGCACGAGGGGCTCACCTCCACGCGCCTCGGCTTGAAGGGGATCCCGCGCGCCGCGGAGGACGTGATCGTAGCGCGCGATATCGCGCTCGCCGAGCTGACCGGCGGCCATGTGCACCTCGCGCACATCTCCACCGCGGGCGCGGTCCGGATGATCCGCGACGCGAAGGCGCGCGGCGTCCAGGTGACCGCCGAAGTGACGCCGCACCACTTCGCGCTCACCGACGCGTGCTGCGAGGGCTACAACACCAACGCCAAGATGAACCCTCCGCTGCGCGAGGGGCACGACGTCGAGGCGCTGCGCGCGGCCCTGGCCGACGGTACCATCGACTGCATCGCCACCGACCACGCGCCGCACCACTACGACGCCAAGGAGGCGGAGTTCGACTTCGCGCCCTTCGGCGTGGTGGGTCTCGAGACGGCGCTCGGCGTGGCGATGGTCGAGCTGGTCGAGCGGGGCGTCCTCCCGCTTCCCGCCCTGGTCCACCGGCTCGCCACGCGGCCCGCCGAGGTGGCGCACCTGCCGGCCGGCACGCTCGCTCCCGGGGCGCCGGCTGACGTGATCGTGTTCGACCCGGCGGCGGAGTGGACGGTGGACCCGGCCGCGTTCTTCTCCAAGAGCCGCAACACGCCGTTCGCGGGACGCCGGCTCAAGGGCGTGATCCGATGGACGCTGGTGGGCGGGGTGGTGGCGCACCGCTCCGGCCCCCGCCCGCGGGGCGGGTAGGGCGCGCCGCGGCGTGAACCGGCTCGAGGCAGCGCGCGGCATCTGCCGGGTCGGCCGGCGGCTGATGGAGCGCGGGTTGATCGCCGGGACCGACGGGAACATCGCCGTCCGGCTCGCGGGTGACCGAATCCTCGTGACGCCCAGCGGGTACGCGAAGGGCGAGCTCGCGCCGGATGACCTGGTCGAAGTGGACCTCGCCGGCAACCACCTCCGCGGATCGAACCGGGCAAGCTCCGAACTCGGCATGCATCTGGTTATTCTTGGGGTGCGGCCGGAGGTGGGCGCCGTGGTACACGCGCACCCGCCGACGGCGACCGGGTTCTCGATCGCCGGACTGACGCTCGACGAGGGCGTGATCCCGGAACTGGTCGTCCAGGTGGGGCCGGTGCCGCTGGTGCCCTACGCGATGCCGGGCACGCCGGACCTGGGTGAGACCGTCGGGCCGTACGCGCGGGGGCACGACGCGCTGCTCCTCGCCAATCACGGCGCGGTGACGATGGGACGGACGCTGGACGAGGCGCATCACCGCATGGAGAGCCTCGAGCATTCCGCCCGGATCCTTCTCGCTGCCCGGTTGCTGGGTCGCGTCGAGCGGCTTCGGCCGGATGACGTGGCGCGGCTGCTGCGGCTGCGCGGGCTGAGTGAAACGGAGATGTGACCATGAGCCGAAAGAGCCGCACCACAACGTCGGGGGTGGAGCGCCTCCTGGAGCAGCGTCGGCTGTTCCAGGATTGGCTCACCAAGCTCTCTGGCGGCGCCGGCGAGACGATGCCGGGACACGTCGTCGAGAAGGTGCGCAACGACTACCGCGCCCGCCTCGCTGAGGTGATGACCGAGCTGGCGCAGCACGACGACTCCATCCGCCAGGCACTCGCCGAGGCACAGGGCCGCCACGAGTCGATGGAGCGGCAGCAACAGGCGGCCAAGGACGAGCTGGCGGAGGTGCGGCTGCGCAAGCAGGTGGGCGAGCTGGACGATGCCGTCTTCAAGGAGATCAACGCGCGGCTCAAGGGCACTATCGACGAAACCTCGAAGGATCTGGCTGCCTCGCTCCGGGACATCGAACGTTACGAGGAGATCATCGAGCTGATCGCGGCCGAAGGCGTCCCCGCGGCGCCGGTCGCCACGTCGGCCGCGGCCGCAGCGGCTCCCGAACCAGCTCCCGCCCCCGCCGCGCCGGTCGCCGAGCCGGCAGTTGCGGCTCAGGGCTCGGAGAGTGAAGAGGCGCCGGAGCACCCAGCCTCGCAGATCGACGCGCTGGAGGAGATGGCGTTCATCCGGTCGATGACGGGCGTGATGGCGCCGCCCCAGCGCCCGTCCAGGCCGGTCGGCAGAGTTGCCGAGCCGGAGCCGCAGGCCTCACCGAAAGCGGCCCCCGAGCCGGCGGCCGCGATCGTAGCGCCTCCCGCGGAGATGCAGGTCGTGCGGGACCAGGCGTTTGAGGAACCCGAGGCGTCGGTCGAGGAGCGGGGGTCGAAGCAAGTCGCAGGGACGGTCCGGCGCTCGGAGGACGCGCGTGCGGCGCAGGCCGAAGGGAAGGCGCTGGTATGCGGCGAGTGTGGTGCGCCGAACCTGCCGACAGAATGGTACTGCGCGAAGTGCGGGGCGGAGCTCTCGGCCTTCTAGCTCTGCTTCGCCAGCTTCTTCATGAGGCGCGACTTCCTGCGCGCCGCCGCGTTCCGATGGATCTGTCCCTTGCGGGCTCCGCGATCGAGCGTTTTGATCGCTTCCGCGACCGCCACGGGCGTCAACTCGGCCCGGGCCTTCTTCACCGCGGTCTTGATGGTCGAACGCTCGGCGCGGTTGTGCTTGGTCCGCTTCCGGGCCTGGCGCATCGCCTTCTTGGCAGACTTGATTCGGGGCACTGCGTCTCCTGATGGGTTGAAAAGCGATTCAACTCTTGAACCGCATTGAGCTTAGCCGGAGCCCGGCCTTTTGACAACCCTTCCAAGCGCCGCTAGGTTGCTCCGCTTCACGCTTGCCGAAAGACCCGCGAGCCCGACGTGTCGCATTTCATCCTTATTTTTCCCGTCCTGCTATTCTCATTCGTTGCGCACGAGTACGCGCATGTCTGGGCGGCGCTCAAGCAGGGGGACGACACGGGCTACATGCTCGGCCGGCTGACGCTCAACCCGCTGCCGCACCTCGACCCGTTCATGAGCATCATCGTCCCGATAGGTCTCTACGTCATGACCAATGGGGCGTTCACGTTCGGTGGGCCGAAGCCGGCGCCGGTCACCCCGAGGAACTTCCGGAACTACCGCCGGGGCGACCTAGTCGTCTCGTCGGCCGGCGTCATCATGAACCTGATCCTCGCCTTGGTCTGCGCGGGCGTCTTCGTGCTGATCGGATTCGTGGGCGCGGAGGTGGGCGCGCTCCGCGGGTTGATGGGCACGCTTCAGACGATGGTGAGCTTCGGCGTGTGGTTCAACATCCTGCTCGCGTTCTTCAACCTCATTCCTATCCCACCGCTCGACGGCTCGCGCCTGCTGTACCACGCCCTGCCGCCGGCGTGGGGCGCGCGCTACCGGCAGCTCGGCGGCTTCGGGTTCATGCTCCTGATGGCGACGTTCTTCGTGCCCGGGTTCTGGAACGTGTTGCTCTGGCCGGTGGGTATGGTGACGACGACCGTGCAGTCCGCCATCGGCGCCTACAGCCTCCCGATCGTCCCGTGACCGTGACCGCCTCGATCCCCGGGGCGGGCGGGCCGTCCGACGGCGGCGGGTTCGTCGTCACGCTGGATCGGTTCTCGGGGCCCCTGGACCTCCTGCTGCACCTCATCCGGCGCGAGGAGATCGACCTCTGGGACATCCCGATCGCGCGGATCGCCGACCAGTTCCTCCGGGTGATCCACGACCTCGGGCTGAACGAGGCGGCGGAGTACCTCGAGATGGCCGCGCGGCTGGTGCGCATCAAGGTGCAGATGCTGCTGCCGCGCCGCGGCGACGAGGAGCCGTGGGAGGACCCGCGCCACGAACTGGTGCGCCGCCTCCTGGAGTACCAGCAGATCCGCGAGGTGGTGGATTGGCTGGAGCGGGCCGCGCGGCGTCGCGCCGAGCGCTACGGCCGCGGCTGGGTGCCCGCTGCGCCGGACGCGCCGCCGCCGCCGCTCGCTTTCAGCATCGAGGAGCTGGTCGAGGCGGTCGAGCGCGTCCTGGCAATGTTCCCGGACGCCGTGATCCACCGGGTCCTGCCGCATCCGCTCGACGTTGAAGGCGCCACGCGCCGCGTGCTCGACATGCTCGATGCCCGGCCGTCGTTCGGGTGGCGCGACCTGTTCGGAACGGCGCCCAGTATAGCGGACATCCTGGCGTCGCTGGTCGCGTTGCTCGAGTTGGCGCGTAGCGGCACCCTGACCCTTTCCCAATCCCGTCCCTTCACCTCTTTCTCGATCGATCGTGGACCAGCGTACCAGGCTGCTTGAAGCGGCGCTCTTCGCGGCGCCAAGACCCCTCGCGCTGGACGAGCTGCACGGGCTCGATCCCGAGGCGACCGAGGCCGATTGGCGTCGCGCCGTCGAGGAGCTGCGCGACCACTACGACGCCGGCGGGCACGGCGTCGAGGTGGCCGCCATCGCCGACGGTTGGCAGATCCTTACGCGGCCGGTCTTCGCCGAGGCGATCGAGCGCGCGGCCTTCGCGTCCCGGCCCGTCAAGCTGTCGGGCGCGGCGCTCGAGGTCCTGGCGATCATCTCCTACCGGCAGCCGGTCGGTCGCGCGGAGGTCGAGGAGATCCGGGGAGTGTCTTCGGGCGGCGTGCTCAGGCTGCTCCAGGAACGCGGCCTGATCGAAGTCGCGGGCCGCTCCGAAGGGCTGGGCAGGCCGCTGCGGTACGCCACCACGCCGCTCTTCCTAGAGCACCTCGGCCTCGGCGACCTGGCCGACCTGCCGCGTACCGACGAGCTGGCCGTGGCGCTGCGGCCACCGCAGCCGGAACCGTGACCCCGATCCGCCTCGCGCGGTTCCTGGCGCGGGCGGGCGTGACATCGCGGCGGGGTGCCGCGGACCTGGTGCGCACCGGCCGCGTCGCCATCAACGGCACTCCGCCGCGCGGGCCGGGCGACCCGGTGGATCCGGAGGCCGACCGTGTCACGCTGGACGGTAAGCCGCTGCGCCTGCCGGACCAGGCGTGGATCGCCCTGAACAAGCCGCCGGGATCGGTGACCTCACGCCGGCCGTCGGTGCGCTTCCCGAGCGTTTTCGATCTGCTCCCCGGCGCGTCTCCGTCCCTGGTGGCGGTGGGTCGGCTGGACGTGCTGTCCGAGGGGCTCCTACTATTCACCACCGACGGCGAGCTGGCCGGACGGTTGATGCACCCCCGCTGGCAGGTGCCACGCACCTACCGGGTCTGGGTGTCGGGCAGGCCACGCGTATCGGAGCGGGAGGCGCTCGCCAACGGCGTTCCGGTGGAGGACGACGTTCCCGTACGGCCGCACGCGTGGCGCTTTCAGCCCGATGCCAAGGGCGGACGGCTCGAGGTGCAGCTGGGTGAGGGACGCTCGCGCATCGTGCGTCGCATGGCCGCCGCCCTGGGGCTCGGCGTGCGGCGATTGGTCCGCGTGGGATACGGCCCGATCACGTTGGGTGCGCTCGAGCCGGGCGGATCCCGGCCGCTCGCGCCGGGCGAGATTGAGGCGCTGTACGGTACGGTTGGCCTGAGGCCTCCCGCGAACGCTTCATAGGGAAAGCGAGCCGCATGGAACTGCAGGGGTCGTCCATCATGATCCTCGGTGGGAGCGGGCTGGTCGGCCGCGCGGTGGCGCGCCGGCTCCTCGATTGCCGCCCGAAGACGATCGTCCTGGTGGCGCTAAACGAGCGGGAGACCGAGGAGACGGCTGAGAGTCTCCGTCCCCGCGCCGGAGACGCCGTGATCGTGACGGAGTACGGGAACGTCTACCTGCCCGCTACGCTCGCCCGGCTCGACCGCGCCACTTTGCTCGACGATCCGGCGCGGCGCCGCCTGATGGTGGACGACGTCTACGGCGACCTCACGGAAGAGTTGCTGACGCGCAGCTTTCTGGTGCAGCTGCTCGAGAAGTACCGGCCCGACGCCGTGGTGGATTGTGTCAACACCGCGACGGCGTTCGCCTATCAGGACGTCTACCGTTCGTCGCGCGATCTGATCGCGGCGTGCGACAAGGGCGGCGCCGACCAGGCCGCCGTCGAGCGCCACATCCTCACCCAGCCCATCCCGCAGCTCACCCGGCACATGCAGGTCCTGGTCGAGGGGCTGCGCCGTTCGGGCACGCGGGCCTACGTGAAGATCGGCACCAGCGGCACCGGCGGGATGGGCTTCAACATCCCCTACACCCACTCGGAGGAGCGGCCGTCCCGCACGCTGCTCACCAAGTCGGCGGTCGCGGGGGCGCACACCCTGCTGCTGTATCTTCTCGGGCGGACTCCCGACGCTCCCGCCACCATAGAGATCAAGCCGACCGCCGCGATCGGGTGGCGCGAGATCGCGTTCGGACCGGTGCGCCGCGCCGGCCTGGAGATCGGGCTGGTGGACTGTCCAGCGCCGATCCCGCTCGGGCGTGCCTTCGACGGCGAGCCGGTGTGGGTGGACCTTGGCCGCCCGCTGGAATCGGTGTACGTCAACATGGGCGAGAACGGGCTCTTCGCCAACGAGGAGTTCGCTACCATCACCGCCCTCGGCCAGATGGAGTTCATCACGCCGGAGGAGATCGCAGACCACGTGTTGATGGAGCTACAGGGCCGGCCCACTGGGCGCGACGTGATCGCGGCGCTGGACGGGGCCACGGCAGGGCCGACCTACCGCGCGGGGATCCTGCGGGGGGCCGCGATGCGGCGGCTGCAACAGCTGGAGTCGCAGAGCGGGGTGCGGTCGATCGCCTTCGAGATGCTGGGCCCGCCGCGTCTCACCAAGCTGCTGTTCGAGGGCTATCTGCTCTCGCGCCTGTTCGCCAGCGTGTCCCAGCTCGCCGCGGCGGATGCCGCGCGGGTCGGCCGCGACGAGGAGGAGCTGCTCCAGCGGGACGGCCTCCTTCGCGCCGAGATCATCTCGGTCGGCATCCCGATCGTCAGCCCGGACGGCGCCCACGTCCGACGTGGCCCGCGCGTGGTGGTGCCGCCTTCGGACGGCGATCCGCTCGCGGCGGCCGCGCGCGGGTGGGTAGACCTGCGGCCGGCCAACTGCACGCTGTGGATCGAGCGCGCGCGGCGGATCGTCGCCCAGGCCTCCGACCGCGCCACCGGCCGGCGCGGCTCCGGGAGCGACGAGGACTGGAACTCGATGGAGCCGGGTGATCCGATAGTTCCGTGGCGCATGGCGACCTGGGTGTTCCGGTACGAGGACCGGGGAGAGCGCACCAAGCGCTGAGCCATGGACGTCAAGCCGATTGAATCCGTGCTCGCGGAAGTGGGCAAGGCGTTTCGGCTCTGCCGGTTCTACCCGTCGTCCCATCCGTCGGTGCAGCAGGCGCTGTCCGAGTTGTCCGCCTCGCTCCCCTCGCTCACCAACGTCGGAGTCGTAGAGCTTCGCATCTCCCCGACCGGCTTCCTCCTCGGCGCCACCCCCGTCGCGCCGCGCAACCCGCCCGTCCAGGAGCTGGCCGGGCTGCTGTACGCGCAGGGTCACTGCGCCCTGGAGATCGAGCCCGGCGTCACCGCCGACGAGTTCGCCGCGCTGATCCAGATGGTCGGCGGCGCCGGCGCGAAGTCCATGCAGTCCATGGGTGTTCACACCCAGCTCCAGACCCTCCCGCACATCCGGCTGGAGCAGGCGGTGCGCAAGTCGAGCTCGAGCCAGCGGCCGTCCGCCGCAGGGACCGGTTCGAGTGCGGCGGCCATGGCGGAAGGCCCGTCCCTGGGCCGGCGCTCCACCGGAGTGTTCCGCCCCGACGCGTTGCCACCCGAGATCGAAGCGCCGCGTCTCATCACGTTGGTCGAGCTGGCCGCGCCGGCTGAAGCGCCGCGCATGCTCGCGCGCCTCGGCGAAGTCGCCCAGGACCTCGCCGCCAGCCGTGACGTCGTTGGCTTCGCGAAGGCAGCGCGTGCTCTCGCCCGCGCCGCCGCCGCCGACGGCCCCCCGGAAGTCGTCGAGGCCGCCCGGCGGGCTATGGAGGCGTGCGTCACCGACGCGACCACCGGGTCTCTGATCTCGCGCCTCGAGGACTCGAAGCTCCCGGCCGACGACCGGGACGCGCTCGTCCAGGTCCTCGGCGCCCTCGGCGCTCGGGTCGTCCCCCTGGTCGCCGATTCGTTCCTGAGCGTGGTCACCCAGGAACAGCGCGACGTGCTCCTTGCGGTCGTGCGGCTGGCGGGCGAGGCGGCCATCGCGCCGATAAGCGCCCGTATCGCGGCGGAGCCGCGGGCGGAAGCGGCCCGCGCGTACGCGGTCTTTCTCGGAGTGATCGAGAGTCCTACCTCGGTGCCGGTACTAGGCACTCTCACCGAGCACCTGGACGCCGGAGTCCGCGCCGCCGCTATCGCCTCGCTGGCGCGGATCGGCGGGCCCGAAGCGAATCGCCACCTCGTCCACGCGCTTCGCGACGCCAGTCCCGCGGTCAGGGCGGAGGCCGCACGGGGCATCGCCTGGACCGGCGACCGCTCGGCGTCGGGGATAGTCATGGCGCGCCTCAAGGACGAGACCGAGGCCGAGGTGGTCGTCCCACTGCTCGAAGCGCTCGGCCACCTCAAGGAGACCCGCGCCGTGTCGTTGCTCTCGGACCTCGCCAGCGGCGTTAGCGGCGTCTTCCAGCGGCACCCGGTGGCAGTGCGCGCGGCTGCCATCAGAGCCCTCGGGCAGATCGGATCGCCGGAAGCGCGCGCCGCCGTCGAATCGCACCGGGGCGATCGCACTCCCGAACTCAAGGCGGCGGCGGAAGAGGCGCTGAAGTGACCGCTGCGTGGAGCGAGTGATGGCCCGGCGCCGGATCGCGATCCTCCCCGACAACGTCTCCAACCGCATCGCCGCGGGTGAGGTGGTCGAGCGTCCCGCCTCGGTCGTCAAGGAGCTGCTCGAGAACGCCCTCGACGCGGGTGCGCGCGCGATTGCCGTCGAGATCGAGTCCGGCGGCAAGAGTCTCATCCGCCTGGCCGACGACGGCGAAGGGATGGCGAGGGAGGACGCGCTGCTCGCCCTCGACCGGCATGCCACCAGCAAGGTCCGCACCGCCGACGACCTGGTCGGCGTCGCGACCTTCGGCTTCCGCGGCGAGGCGCTGCCCAGCATCGCGGCCGTTTCGCGCTTCGAGATGGAAACGGCCACCGACGACGAGCCCGTGGGGACGCGCATCGCCTCCGCCGGCGGCCTCGTCTCCGCGGTCGAGGACGTGACGCGCCAGCGCGGGACGACCGTCACCGTGCGCTCGCTGTTCTACAATACGCCGGCCCGCCGCAAGTTCCTCCGCTCCGCGCGGAGCGAGGCCCGCGCCTGTGCGGACGTAGTGACCACCCTCGCGCTCACCATGCCCGCGCTGGGCCTGACCCTCCTCGCCGACGCCCGTCGCGTCGTCGAGGCGCTGCCGGCGACCTCGCTCGGGGCGCGGGTCGCACAGCTCCTGGGGCACCGGCTTGCCGCCACGCTTGTGCCGGTCGAATGGGAGCAGAACGAGATCCGGGTGAGCGGGCTCGCCCAGCGTCCGGCGGACGCGGCTCCGGGCGGCCGCAGCGTGTATCTCCTGGTCAACGGGCGGCCGATCCGCGACCACTTCCTCGTGCGCGCCGCGGAGCGCGGTTATCGCGCGACGGTCCCCGCCGGCAGCCGCCCGAGTCTAGTGCTCGCGCTCTCCGTCCCTGCCGCGGACCTGGACGTCAACGTGCATCCGGCGAAGCTCGAGGTTCGGTTCCGCGACCGGTTCGCCGTGGAGGCCGCGGTCGAGGAAGCGCTGCATCGCGCTCTGGGCGAGCTCGTGGCGGCGGCTCCGTTCGGAAGCGCGGCGCTGCCCTGGGAACACCGCGCAGTCCCGCTTCCATCATACGGGGCGCCGGATGCGTCGCTGCATCGGGCCGCCTCGGCCGACCTCTTCGCCAGCGGGGCGGGGGAAGCGACGACTCCGGCTGAGCCGACGACCGGCGTCGCGGACGAGGAGGTCCTGCCGCGCGAGTCGGGCGCGCCGCCCGCGCGCGCGGCGGTCGGACTGCGCATCGTAGCTCAGATCCATCAGGCCTACGTTCTGGTCGAGAGCGCGCAGGGGCTGCTGATCGTGGACCAGCATTCGGCTCACGAGCGGATCCTTTACGAACGGACGATGGGCGCGCTCGAGTCCGGCGCGGCTGCGTCGCAGAAGCTCCTCTTCCCACTCACCATCGAGTTCCAGCCCGCCGAGCTCGACGCGATCGATGCCCACCGGGAGCTGCTCGAGCGACTCGGTTTCGAGCTGGAGCCGTTCGGCGGTCGCGCAGTCGCCGTGCAGGCCGCCCCGGCCCCGCACCCGCGCTTCGACGCCGAGCGTTGCCTCCGGGAGGTCGTGGCTGACCTGGCCGGCAACCGCTTCGGCGGGCTAGCCAACCGTCTCGAGCGCTTCGCGGCGACCTTCGCCTGCCGGGCCGCGATCAAGGCGGGCCAGCCCCTCACGCGCGAGGAGATGGACGAGCTGGTGCGCCGTCTCTTCTCCAGCGAGCTTCCCGCCCACGATGTCCACGGCCGTCCGACGATCGTCCAGCTGCCGTTGGCCGAGCTGGAGCGCCGGTTCGGCAGGCGCTGAACGCCTTTCCCTCTTCAACCTTCAACGTCTTTTTCACTTGAACGCTCTTCTCGTCCCGGTTATTGCGGGCCCCACGGCCGTCGGCAAGACGCGGGTCGCGACCGCGCTGGCGCGCCTCGTCGAAACCGAGATCGTCTCCGCCGACTCGCGCCAGGTCTATCGGCGTCTCGACATCGGCACCGCGAAACCGGCGGCCGGCGAGCGGGCGGCGGCGCCCTATCACGGTCTCGACTTGGTGGAGTCCGGAGAGCGTTACTCCGCCGGGCGCTTCGCGCGGGATGCTACCGGGTGGATCGCCGGGATCGCCGCACGCGGCCGCCTCCCGCTGATCGTCGGCGGGACCGGGTTCTACCTGCGCGCTCTGTTCGAGGGTCTGTTCGAGGAGCCGGCGATCGATCCGGCGCGTCGCGAGCGCCTGCGGCTGGCCCTTGCCCGCCTTCCCGCTGAAGAGGTCGCCCGCTGGGCCAAGCGGCTGGACTCCGGGTTTCAGGGAGGGGGAGCGCCGCGCGCCGCGCGCGCCACCGAAGTGGCGTTGCTCACCGGACAGCCTCTCACGGCGCTCCAGCGGGCCGGCCCCGCAGCGAAGCCCGCGCTGGCCCCCTGGTACGCGCTCCTCACCCTGCCGCGCGCCGTCCTGGCGGGGCGCATCGCCGCCCGCACCGAATCCATGCTCGCCGCCGGCCTGGTGGAAGAAGTGCGGGCGCTGCTGCAGGCCGGAGTGCCGAAGGGAGCGCCGGGGCTCACCGGCGTCGGATACCGCGAGGCGATCCGGCACCTCGAGGGTCGGCTCGACGAAAGCGGGCTGGCCGCTGCCATCGCCCAGGCGACGCGACGCTACGCCAAGCGACAGGAGACCTGGTTCCGCCACCAGCTCGCGGGTCAGGTGGTGCGGTTCGATGCCTCGCTGGAGCCGGAAACGCTGGCGCGCGAGGTCCTCTCCAGGTATCGTGCGGCACTCCGGACCTTGGAACCGGATCACGCATCCTAACCAGCTAACGGCCTACAGCCAACGGCTCTTTCCCTTGCGCATCGGCATCGTTTGCTATCCCACCTACGGCGGCTCCGGCGCCGTCGCGACCGAGCTGGGCCTCGCGCTCGCCGAGCGCGGGCACGAGGTGCACTTCATCTCCTATGCGCTGCCGTTCCGGCTGCGGTTCAGCGAGCGGGTCACCTTCCATGAGGTGAAGATCGGGTCCTACCCGCTCTTCGAGCACCCGCCGTACTCGCTCGCACTCGCCGTCATGCTGCACGAGGTGGCCGTGAAGGCCCGCCTCGACGTGATCCACGCGCACTACGCCATCCCGCACGCCATTTCCGGATGGCTCGCCAAGCAGCTCCTCGCCGACGAGCGGCCGCTACCGATCGTGACGACGCTGCACGGCACCGACATCACGCTGGTCGGGCAGGACCCATCGTACTACACGATCACCAAGTTCTCCATCGAGCAGTCGGACGCGGTCACGGCGGTCTCCGCATACCTTCGCGATGAGACTTACCGGGCGTTCGGCTGCACCGGCTGCGGGATCGAAGTCATCCCGAACTTCGTGAGGCTGGACCAGTTCGCGCCCCCGAAGGAGCGGTGCACCATCTTCCCTCCGGGCGAGAAGGTGCTGATGCACATTTCGAACATGCGCCCCGTGAAACGCGTGCTCGACGTGGTGCGGATCTTCGACCGGGTGAATGCGCGGCTGCCTTCTCGCCTCATCATGGTGGGCGACGGGCCCGACCGCGACGCGGCCGAACGCGAGGTGGAAAGGCTCGGACTCGCGCCGCGCACTCGGTTCCTGGGCAAGGTCGAGGACGTGGCCGACGTGCTGCGCTGGGCTGACCTCTACCTCCTGCCCAGCCAGAGCGAGTCGTTCGGGCTGTCGGCCCTGGAGGCGCTTGCCACCGGCGTGCCCGTAGTGGGTCATCGGGTCGGCGGCCTTCCGGAAGTCGTGCGGCACGGGGTCGACGGCTTCCTGGGCGATGTGGGCGACATCGACGGGCTGGCCGCGGGCGCCATTGATCTGCTGGCCGACGATGCGCGATGGCGCGCGGCGTCGGCGGCCGCGCGGGTCCGCGCGGCCGACTTCGCCACGGAGCGCGTGGTGCCCCGGTACGAAGAGATCTATGCCGCCGTCGTGGATCGCTAGCGCCTCAGAGCTCGTCCGACTGAAGAACCTCCTGCTGGCCGCGGCCGGCGTCGCGATCGGGGGCACGCTGGCGCTGGGGCGGCCCGCCGTGCCCGCCGCGTTGCTCTGGGCCATGGTTTCGGCCGTAGGACTGGGCGCGGCAGGCAACACCGCGAACGACCTTTTCGACCTCGAGGTTGACCGCGTCAACCGCCCGGACCGGCCACTGCCGGGCGGCGCCGTGTCCCATGTGGCGGCGCTCGTCATCGGCGGCGTAGGCGGCGGCCTCGGCCTGTTCGCGGCGTGGTGGGTGGGGGAGCCCGTGTTCGGGATCGGGCTCGCGGCGCTCGCCGTCATGCTCGTGTACTCGCCGCTGCTCAAGCAGCGTGGCCTGTTGGGCAACCTGGCCGTCGCCGCGGTGGCGAGCCTGCCGCTGATCTACGGCTCGGCCGCCGTGGGTTCGTGGCGTACGGGCCTGGTGCCGTTCGCGCTTGCCGCGCTGCTCCACTTGTCGCGCGAGATCGTCAAGGACCTCGAGGACGTGCCCGGCGACCGGGCCGGCGGCCGGCGCACCTTGCCCATCGTCCTGGGGGAACGCGCCGGCTTCGTGGCGGCTGCCGCTAGCCTCGTGGTGTTCGTACCGGTCTCGCTCGCGCCGTGGGTCGCCGGCTGGTACGGCCGGCGCTACGGTTTCGCCGCGCTCGCGCTCGACGCCGGAGTATGCGTCCTGATCGTGCGCCTGCTGAGCCGGCGCCTGGAGGGCGCGCGCGCCGCGCTCAAGGTCGCCATGGCACTCGGCCTCATCGCCTTGTTCTGGGACCGCCTGTGAATCGCTTTGACGGGTTGCTCCGCCACCTTCGCGCCCTCGCCGCCCCATGACTCAGTGGTTGGAAGTCATCATCCTGGGGATCATCGAGGGGATCACGGAGTTTCTGCCGATCTCCTCGACGGGTCACTTGCTGATAGCGGAGCAATGGCTCACCTACCGTCAGTCCGATGCCTTTCTCGTCATCATTCAGGGTGGGGCGGTAGCGGCGGTGCTGCTGATCTTCAAGGAGCGGCTGAAGCAACTGTTCTTCGAGTGGCGGGAGCCGGCACCGCGGGATTATCTCCTCAAGCTGGCCGCGGCGTTCTTCATTACCGGCCTGGGCGGGCTGGCGCTCAAGGCGCTCCACTTCGAGCTACCGGAGACGGCGACCCCGGTTGGAGTGGCGTTGCTGGTGGGGGGAGCGCTATTCCTGCTGGTTGAACGCCGGCTGCGCGGCCGGATGGCCAGCGACGCGATCACTTGGTCCATGGCCGCCGCGATCGGCTTGGCTCAGTTGGTCGCCGCCGTATTCCCCGGCACCTCCCGCTCCGGCGCGACGATCCTGATCGCGCTGGCGATGGGGTTGAGCCGGCCGGCCGCCATCGAATTCACGTTCCTGCTTGGAGTGCCCACCTTGCTGGCGGCGGGCGCGCTGAAGATCGTCTCGCACCTTCGCTATCCGGACGGCGAGGCGCTGGACTGGGGCATGCTGGCGCTGGGCATCATCGTGTCCGCCGTGACAGCGTTCGGGGCGGTGAAATGGCTGCTGCGCTACGTGCAGTCCCACACCTTCGAGGGTTTCGGCTGGTATCGCATTGGGGTGGGGGTGGCCGTCCTGCTGTCCATCCTGCTGCGATGAACGGGCCGCGCCGCTGGTGACCTACGACGGGCTGGACGAGCGCTCGCTCGCGCGGCTCCTGGCGGCGCCGCTCGTGGTGGCCCGGTCCACTCTCCCCTCCACGCTCGATCTCGCGCACGAGCTGGGCGCGACCAACGCGCCTTCGGGATCCGTCGTGCTCGCCGACGAGCAGACCGCGGGGCGCGGCCGCCAGGGACGCACCTGGCACTCGCCCGCTGGAGCGGGCGTCTGGATGGCGGTGCTGCTCAGGCCCGCTCGGCCACCGCGGGGCGGCGCGCTGGCGATCCGCGCGGGGCTGGCACTGGTGGAAGCCGTTGCCGAAGCCGCCCCGGAGTTGGCGCCCCGCCTCAAGTGGCCGAACGACCTGATCGTTGCGGGGCTCAAGGCGGGCGGCGTCCTGTGCGAGGCCCGCTGGTCCGGGGATCAGCTCGGGTGGGTAGCGGTCGGCATCGGGATCAACGTGAAGGGGTCAGTCGCGGCGGCGGTGCGTGACCGCGCCATCGCGCTGGCCGACGTCGCGCCGGGCGTGACGCGGCTGGGACTCGCCACGGCGCTGGTCCCTCGGGTAGCCGGGCTCGGCGCATTGCCGCCGGAGCTGGACCAGGCCGAGCGGGAGCGGTTCGTGGCGGTATCCTGGAGCGGCGGGGCGGGCGAGCCCCAGGCGGTCGGGCTCGACTCGGACGGCGCCCTTCTGGTTCGTGCGGCGAACGGCGAGCTTGACCGCCGGGTCATCGCGTCCTAGCCTTTGCCTCCCATGCTACTGGCCCTCGACGTCGGAAACACCGAGATCACCATCGGGCTCTTCGCCGCCGCGGAGCTCGAGCGCAGCTGGCGCATCATGACCCATCCGGACCGCACGCCGGACGAGTGGGCGGCGCTGTTTCGCGCCCTCTTCGGCCAGGCCGGGCTCGACATCACGGAGGTCGATGGAAGCATCGTCGCTTCCGTGGTTCCGAACACGACCGACGCGATCGCCGACGGATTGCTCGACGCGACCGGCACGACGCCGGTGATAGTGGGACCCGACTCACCGCTGCCCATCCGGCTGGACGTCGAGGAGCCGCAGACGGTGGGGGCGGACCGCATGGTGAACACGATCGCCGCGAGCCGGCTCTTCCGCGCCGACACCATAGTCGTGGACTTCGGCACTGCGACGACGCTCGATTGCATCACCAAGGACGGCCGGTTCCTGGGCGGGATCATCGCGCCCGGGATCAAGACCGCGGGGGAGAACCTGGTGCGCCGCGCCGCCAAGCTCTCGGCCACCGAGCTCACCCCGCCCACCAAGGCGCTGGGCCGGCGCACCGAAGACTGTATCCGCGCGGGAATCATCTTCGGCGCGGCGGACGCGGTGGACGGCATGGTGCGGCGCCTCAAGGCCGAGTGGCCGACGCGCGACGTTCCGCGGGTCATCGCGACCGGCGGCTTCGCGGCGCTGGTCGCCAAGTTCTCCTCCGAGATCGAGGAGGTGCACCCCGACCTCACGCTGCAGGGGCTCCGGATCGCCGCGGAGCTCATGGAGGGGAAGGGAAAGGCGTGACCGCTGACGCGCGCACGCGCAACGCCTGGCGGCGGGCCGGCTACCGTCTCCTGCCCGGCGAACAGTTCTCGTACCTACTGCACCTGCGCCCCGCCGAGTGGCCCATCATGGCGGCTCGCACGGCCGGCGCCCCCGGCGCACCTGCTCGCGTTCTCGCTGGCGTACCTCGCTGGCGGCCAGCTGCTCGCCTTTGCCGGGTAGCCCTTCGGTGGTGCTAAACTTTTGCCGATAAACGATTTACGCTGGCGGAGCTGCGGACTTGACAGGGCCGCCATTCACTCGTACCTTCCGCGCTTCGATTAGCACTCGCATGCCGTGAGTGCTAACAAGCACCAAGTCATGCTATTCGCAACAGGAGGTTCTACAGGTTATGGCAACCGCCACAAGGTCCAAGGTGAAGGTCCATCCGCTGGCAGACCGTGTAGCCATCCGGCCGCTCGAGGAGACGGAAACGATGCGCGGGGGGCTCTACATCCCCGACACCGCCAAAGAGAAGCCGCAGCAGGGCGAGATCGTCGCGGCAGGGCCCGGCAGGTACGAGAAGGGCGAGAGGATCCCGCTCGAGGTCAAGGTCGGCGACCGGGTGCTGTACGGGAAGTACAGCGGCACCGAAGTCACGATCGACGACGAGAACATTCTCATCATCAAGGAGTCGGACGTCCTCGCCAAGATGGGCTGAGGGGTCCGCACCGGAGGATAACAGACATGGCAGCCAAGGAACTCACGTTTAGCGTAGACGCCCGCTCAAAGCTCAAGAGGGGCGTCGACCAGTTGGCCGAAGCGGTGAAGATCACCCTCGGCCCCAAGGGCAGGAACGTCGTTCTCGACAAGAAGTTCGGGAACCCGACGGTCACCAAGGACGGCGTCACGGTAGCGAAGGAGATCGAGCTGCCCGACGCGATCGAGAACCTGGGCGCGCAGATGGTAAAGGAAGTCGCGACCAAGACCTCGGACCTCGCCGGTGACGGCACCACGACGGCCACCGTGCTGGCGCAGGCCGTGTTCCGCGAGGGCCTGAAGAACGTCACGGCCGGCAGCAACCCGATGGCGCTGAAGCGCGGCATCGACAAGGCGGTCGAGGCGGTGGTCGAGGAGCTGAAGAAGATGTCGGTGTCGACGGCGGGCAAGAAGGAGATCGCCCAGGTCGGCGCCATCTCGGCCAACAACGACAAGGAGATCGGTGATCTCATCGCCGAGGCGATGGGGAAGGTCGGCAAGGACGGCGTGATCACGGTCGAGGAGGCGAAGGGCCTCGCCACCGAGCTGGAGACGGTGGACGGGATGCAGTTCGACCGCGGCTACCTCTCGCCCTACTTCGTCACCGATCCGGACAAGATGGAGGCAGTGCTCGAGGACGCCGTGGTCCTGATCCACGACAAGAAGATCAGCGCCATGAAGGACCTCCTCCCGGTGCTGGAGAAGGTAGCCCAGACGGGCAAGCCCCTCCTCATCATCGCCGAGGACATCGAGGGTGAGGCGCTGGCCACGTTGGTGGTCAACAAGCTCCGCGGCACGCTGAAGGTCTGCGGGGTGAAGGCGCCCGGCTTCGGCGATCGGCGCAAGGAGATGCTGGTCGACATTTCCAAGCTCACCGGCGGCAAGGTGATCAGCGAGGAAGTCGGCTTCAAGCTCGAGAACGCGGTCCTCTCGGACCTCGGCAAGGCCAAGCGGATCACGGTGGACAAGGACACCACGACCATCGTGGACGGCGCGGGCGGCCGCAAGGATATCGACGGCCGGATCAACGAGATCCGCGCGGCGATCGAGAAGTCCACGTCGGACTACGACAAGGAAAAGCTCCAGGAGCGGCTCGCCAAGCTCGCGGGCGGCGTCGCGGTGATCAATGTCGGCGCGGCGACCGAGACGGAGATGAAGGAGAAGAAGGCCCGCGTCGAGGACGCGCTGCACGCGACCCGCGCGGCCGTAGAGGAAGGGATCGTGCCGGGGGGCGGCGTCGCGCTGCTGCGCTGCCAGCCCGCGGTCGCCAGGTTGAAGCTCGAGGGGGACGAGAAGGTCGGCGCCGACATCATCCGGCGCGCCCTCGAAGAGCCGATCCGCATGATCGTGCAGAACGCCGGCGCCGAAGGCTCGATCATCGTCGCGAAGGTGCGTGATTCGAAAGACAAGAACTACGGCTACAACGCGCAGACCGATGAGTACGAAGACCTGGTCGCCGCGGGCGTCATCGACCCGACCAAGGTGACCCGCACGGCACTCCAGAACGCCGCGTCGATCGCGGGCCTCCTGCTCACGACCGAGTGCGTCGTGGTCGAGAAGAAGGAAGAGTCGAAAGCGCCGTCGATGCCGGCGGGCGGTGGCATGGGCGGGATGTACTAGCCCAGACTAGCCCAGGGTTGCAGGGTTGCAGGGTTGCAGAGTTGCAGACAGTTAGCAGGTATAAGGAGACAGGGCGGCCCCGGTGAGTTCCGGGGCCGTCGCGTTTCCACTATGGCCGACGCCGAGGCGGGGGGGGTGGCATGGGCGTCGTCGCCTCGCGCACGATCCGCGCGATCGTTGTCGAATCCGCGCCCAAGAGTCCGACCCTCGGTAGTCTCCACAACAGCGTTGCCCATCCGGAATCCTGCGCGAACGCCCGCCTGAACAGCGGGATCGCCTCATCCACGCGCCCACGGTGCGCCAGCGTGACCGCCCGCCAGTAGACCAGCTCTCCGTTCACCGCGCTGTCGGGCAGCAGAGCTTCAGCGGCAGCGTACGCCGCGACCGCCGAGTCGATCTGGTTCTTCGTCAGGTAGTCATCGCCGGCGGTGGCGTGGCGGTAGGCGCGCGCCACGCGCAGCAACCGCCGCAGCTCGACGATAGGCTGGCGGCTGTCCTCGACCCTGAGGTCGAAGATCCGGTCCCAGGGTGGTAGCGAGCGGTCACCGCTCACCACCACGAGCGCGGCGGACTGCATCCCCCGGATGTCACCGCCCTCGCGCTGTGCCGCTTCGAGCGCGGCGAGCAGGCGATCCGCGAGATCGCCGCGCGCCGCCTCGAACGCCCGCGCCATCGCATCCCACACTGTGTTCCGCGCCATCAGGTTCGCCTGCGCGGCGAACCAGCGGCCCACGCGACCACCCGCCTCGGGAATGTTTCGCTGACCGGTGAACGACGCCGGGTTCCCCCGTGCGTCGATCATCCCCACTTGCCGCACCGCGGAATCGGGGTCCGCGGCCAGCAGCGCGCGGAGCGCGAGCGGCGCCATCACTCCGGTGCGCATCAGGGCGAGCCCGCGAGGGCCGTAGGCGGGGTTCACAAAAGACTGGGTCGCGACCGCGCCCACGCCCGGCTCCGCCCAGCTCACGATGCTCCCCACGGAGAACCAGTGCGACTGCACCGCCACGCCTATCTGGCCCGTCGCGGAATCCACGGCCACGATGGAGAACGTGTGCACGGGGCGGGTCGGGCGCGGCTGCTGCGCGGCCGCCGTCGGTAGCGGTGCGGCGGCCAGAGCCAGGGCCAAAAGGCGCGGGACGGAGGCACGAACGGCGGACGGCATTCCTGGGGGCTCCTCTGAACGGGTCGGAACGAGTCTGCACGCGTGACGACGGCACCGCAAGCAGCTTATCTTGGAACCCGTGTCGGACCCGTCGGTACCCCCGTCAACGGCTGCCGGCCCAGCCGCCGCCAGCCCACGCCAGTCCGCACCGGCGCGAGCGGCCCTTCCGCGCGAGCTGCCGGACTTCCTGATCGAGTTCTCGATCGCGTTGCACAAGCACGCCATGTACCCCGGTGGCCATCCGACGCTCGGGCCGGCCGCCGAGAACGTCGCCGCCCGCCTCTCGGGGCTCCTGGCGGAGCGGGGTACGCTCGCGCTCGGCGTGGCGCGAGACCAGCTGGTGATCGAAGGCGTCGCGACGGACCGCCGGAACCCGGTGCTCCGCGACCTCGCCGAACGGCTTCACCGGCACCACCTCGGAAGCGGTGTCGTTCGCCCGCGGAGTGACGTGGGATGAGCTGGAGGAAGCGCTCAAGATGCTCGCCGTGGACGCGGACCGCGGTGGCGAACCGTTGGGCCTGCGGCCGCTCTCGCGCATCGCGACCTGGCCGCACCTCAGGCTTCATCCGCTCACCTACGACCGCCTCGAGCTGGTGGGCAACGAGGATGGATCCGAGGGTGATTTCACGGGCGGCCGCGGCGCCCAGCTCTGGGTAGGCTTGGCCCGCGCGGCGCTGGCGGCGGAGGGCGTAAAGGATCTGGCGCCGGAGCCGCACGCGTTCCGGATGGAGGCCGCGATCGACTCGGCGTCCGAGAAGTCGAAGCCGCTTAGCGATGAGGAGATAGAGGCGGCGGTGGCGAATCCGCTGGCCGGGGCGCCGTTGGAGGTGGCTCCGGCCGAGCCTGCGGCCGTGGCGAAAGCGATCGAGAGCCACGAGCGCGGCACGGCCTACGACCAGGTCATCGTCGGCTACCTGCTCCAGATCGCGGAGGAGCTGAAGACCGCGGGTGGAGCCGGGGCGGTCGCCCTCAAGAAGAAGATGAGCCGCCTCGTTACGGCACTCGATCCCGGCACCCTCGAGCGGCTGCTCGACATGGGCGGCGACCTTTCCCAGCGGCGCCAGTTCATACTCGACGCCTCGCAGGGGATGGCGGTGGATGCCGTCGTGGACCTGGTGCGTGCGGCCTCGGGCACGGGCGCTCCTATCAGCCAGGCGATGCTACGGATGCTCGGCAAGCTCGGCCACCACGCCGAGCGCGGTCCCGCGCCTCGCCGCACGATCGCCGAGGCGGGGCTGCGAGACCAGATCGCAGAGCTCGTTCAGGGGTGGGCGCTCGCCGACCCGAACCCCGACGGCTACGCGACGGCTCTGAAGAAGATGTCTCAGGCGGCGCCGACGCTCGTGACGGCGCAGGAGGCGCGGTTCATTCCGGAACCCGAGCGAATCGTGCAGATGGCCTGCGAGAGCGGCGCCGCGGGCCCGCCGGTCACGCGCGCCGTCGACGACCTCCTGGTGGCCGGCCGGCTCGGGACCGTCCTCGAGTTCCTCGAGCGCGCGCCGCGCCAGAGCCCCGCCATCGAGCTCATCCGCGGCCGGGTGGTGAACCCCGAAACGCTGAAGTTGATCCTCTCGGCGCAGCCGGTGGACTTCTCGCTGGTGGATCAGCTTCTCGCCGCGCTCGATGCCGAGGCGATCACCCCCATGCTCGACGTGCTGGCGGAGTCCGAGTCGCGCCAGGTGCGTCGTGGCCTGATCGACCGGCTGCTGAAGTCGGGGGATGCGATGGGCCCGTTCCTCGCGCCCCGGCTCGCGGACGAGCGCTGGTCTGCGGTCCGGAACATCCTCTATCTCGCGGCCGAGCTTCCGGAGAGCCCGCCGGGCTTCGACGCGACGCCGTTCCGGCAGCACGCCGACGCGCGGGTCCGCCGCGAGGCTTTGCGGGTGCTGTTCCGGCACCCGCAGGAGCGGACCCGGGCGCTCTGCACCGCGCTGGCGGACGAGGACCCACGCATGAAGCGGCTGGCGCTCTCCGCGGCGAGCGAGGGCGGGTGTCCGGAGCCGGCCGTGCCGCTCGTGGTCGCGATCGCCTCCGACGACGAGCAGGACACCGAGCTTCGCGTGCCGGCCATCCGCGCGCTCGCTACCCACGGGGGCCGGCTCGCCCTGGACGCGCTGCTCAAGCTGACCGAGATTCGCCGTCGCAGCTTGCTGGACGCGATGAAGGGCACGTCGGCGACGCCGGAGTTTCTCGCCGCCCTCGGCGCGCTCGGGGGCTTCCTCGGAGACCGGCGCGCGCGCGAACGGCTCGAAGCCGCGGCCCGCGCCAAGGATGCGGCGGTCGTGCGGACCGCCAACCAGGCCCTCAAGGGATCCCCGTGAGCGAACCCGCCGCCGAAGCCATCAAGTTCCTCACCTCGTTCGCGCAGGCCCTCGCGACGATGACGCTCTACGCCGATGGCCACCCGGCCCGGGAAGGGATCATCGACACCGCGTACGAGAACCTGCGGGCCGTACAGGCGATCGACCGGCGGGCGTCGTTCTCGTTCCTCGGCGACGAGGTGGTGCTCGGCCAGAAGCCGTTGCGCGAGCTGCGCGGCTGGGACTGGAGCAACCGCCTGGCCGGCGCGGGCATCCAGCGGCTCCAGTTCGAGACCGAAGTGACCCGCGAGGAGTTCGAGAGCTTCATGAGCGAGGTGCTGGCACGGCTCACCCTGTCGACCCTGCAGCAGGGCGGCGGCGGTGAGCACGTCGCGGGCCCCATCCGGTTCGGATCCGTCGGCATCAAGGAGCTGATGTCCGAGCCCGAGATCGCCGCCGTCTCGTCCGCGCTCTCGCTCAACGAGGAGGCCCAGACGGTCCAGTGGCTGCACGAGGAAATGGCGGGCGGCAAGAACCTGCCTCTCGCGGAGGCCGAGGCGGTCGTCCGTTCGCTCGCCGCGGCGATGCACGGGGACCAGGAGATGGTCCTGCCGCTGCTCCAGATCCGCCGCTACGACGAGTACACCACGACGCACTCGCTCAACGTCTGCGTGCTGGCGATGGGGCTCGCGGAGTGGATCGGCCTGGGCGCGCGCGACGTTCGCGCCTTCGGGGTGTCGGGACTGCTGCACGACATCGGCAAGACGAAGATCCCGAGCGAGATCCTGAACAAGGCGGGCCGCCTCGAACCTCACGAACGGGAGATCATGAACCAGCACCCGATCTTCGGGGCGCGGATCATCATCGAGTCGGAGGAGAAGCTGGACCTCGCCGCGGTGGTGGCGTACGAGCACCATATCATGATCAACGGCGGCGGCTACCCGAAGCTCGAGTACCCGCGTGACTGCCACCAGGGCTCCAAGCTGGTGCACGTGTGCGACGTGTACGACGCGCTGCGCACCAACCGCCCCTACCGCGCAGCCTGGCCCGCGCCCAAGGTGCTGGCGTATCTGGAGGAGCGGGCCGGCACCGAGTTCGACCCGGACATCGCGCGTTCGTTCGCGAAGATGATGTCGGAGTGGGAGCCCAAGGCGGCGCAGATCGAAGAGCCCGCATCGGAGGCGGCGGCCGCGACGGCCGCCCTTCCCGCGGCGACGCCCGCGGAAGGTTCAGCGCCGGCGGGGCAGGGCTAGCGAGAGCTGGAGCGCCGGGGTGCCGACGTCGATGGACGCCGTCGGCACGTCCTGAGCGGCGACCACGATCCGCCCGCAGAAGGTGGAGCCCTGCAGGGATCTCTCGACCTCGCGGAGCGCCAGGTCGGGACGATTGCAGCGATCCGAGAGGTGCGCGAGCACCACCGTCCCCAACTCGGGGTGGGCCGCCTCGGCCACCAGCAGTGCCGCTTCCCGGTTGGACAAGTGGCCTCCGTGTCCCGCGATGCGCGAGCGCACCGACGCAGGATAGGCGCTTGCCCGCAACATCACTTCGTCATGGTTCGCTTCCACCACCAGCGCATCCAGCCCGCGGAGAGCGTGCCGGAGCGCCGACGTCGCGGAACCCACGTCGTAGGCCACGCCGAGCCGCCGGCCGTCGGCGTCCTCCACGACGATCATCACCGGGTCGGCGGCATCGTGCGCGGTCGGGTACGCGGTGACGCTGAACGGGGCGACGACTACGGGCCTGGAGGCCCGGAGTGGCACCGCACTGCCGTTCCTGGGCAGCCTCCCCACGAGGGCGGTCAGGGTCCCCGGGCTGGCGAGCACCGGCACGCCCCAAACGGCGGCGGCACGCGGAGCGCCGCGCGCGTGATCGCCGTGCTCGTGCGTCAGCACGATGGCGCGCACCAGCGACGGGTCACAGCCGGCCGCGGCACAGCGCCCGAGGAGGTCCTTGAAGGAGAAGCCGGCGTCAACGAGCAGGGCGGCGCCGTCCGACTCGACGAGGAGCGCGTTGCCGCGACTCCCCGAGCCGAGGACGGTCAGTCGCATTCGCCGCGCCCGGTTGCCGCCCGCCAGACCGCCTTGAGATAGGATCGCGTCGCCTCGTCCACCGTGACGTCGCGACGCGGCATCACTCGCTCGGCGATCTCCACGAACCGTTGGCACGAGAGCACGTCGGCCGGCTCATCCGTCCCCCAGGCGAACGGCGGGACGACGGGCTCGGGGCGTCGCGAACCGAAGACATTGGCGCCAGTACCGATCGCGCAGCCGGTGGGCAGCATCGTGCCGATCGCGGTCTTCACGTGGTCGCCGACGAGCGAGCCGAGGAACGTGAGGCCGGTCTCGTGTTTCGTGCCGCCCAGGGTGAGCCGCACCGGGCCGTACGTGTTCTTCAGGTTCGAGGTGATCGTGCCGGCGCCGAGGTTGGCCCAGCGGCCGATGATCGAGTGCCCCACGAAGCCGTCGTGCGACTTGTTCGCGTACCCGAGGAAGATCGTATTCGAGACCTCGCCGTGCACGACGCACTTCGGGCCGAGGCTCGACTCGCGGATCTGTCCGCCCACGATGCGCGTCCCCGGTCCGACCACGAGCGGACCGGCTAGTCGCGAGAAGGTGCGGATCTCCGCCCCCGACTGGATCCAGATCGGCCCGTTCCGCAGGTCGAACACGACCTGCGGTTCGACCTGCACCCCATCCTCCACTATCAGCCTTGCAGCGTCTCCCATGACCGTGGATCCGGGGGGCACCTGGGTGGGGAGGTGGCTGCTCAGCACCAGTGCGAGGTCGCTGTGGAGGGTGGGGACCAGGTCACCGACGACCTCCCAGACGCCGCGGAGCAGCTTGCCGCGTAGCGCGACCGAAGGCCGGGATGCGTCGATCCCCGCGGGGCCTGGCCAGGACGTTCCCGCCGGGAGAAGCGCGCCGACCGTGGCGCCGGCACCGTCAGTCAGTCGGAACGGCCCGCTTCCCGACGACGCGAAGCCCGTAGCGAAGTCCTGCTCCACGTTGAACGCGAACGACGAGCGGAGATAGAGCCGGGCGCCGTCCGCGGTGGTCGCGGGAACGACGGGCGGCGCATCAGGCTCGGTGAAGCCGGCCAGGTGCGCGGCGCCGACGTGTCCGGCGATCTGGAACCCGGCCCGCTCGACGCGCTCCCTCAGCGTCCAGGCCCCGTAGCGCAGCTCGCCGATCGGCCGGGAGTTGGAGAAGGGCAGGAAGCGCGGCGCGTCCGCCGGGTCGTCGTACAGGTAGAGCCGCATCGTCATGCGCCGCGGTCTCCAGCCAGCTCGTCCGGCAGCCGCGCCAGCAGCTTCTTGAGGTAGGGCGCGCGCGCTCCGGTCGTGACGAGCGTGATGCCGCGCGAGCGAACCACGACCACGTCGGTGAGTCCGTCCACCACCGTCGTCCCCTCCTCGCTCCACACCACGCAGTCCGCCGCGTCCACGACGTGCGCGTCGCCCACCACCACGTTCCCGGCGCCATCGGCAGTGCGGATGCGGCGGAGCGCGGCCCAGGATCCCACGTCGTCCCAGCCGAAGTCCCCCTCCACGACCGCCCCGCGCGCTGTCCGCTCGAACAGGCCGACGTCTATGCTCACGGGCTTCACGGCGGCGTACATCGCCGCGACATCGCCCCGGACCAGCGCCTCGAGGCCGCCGGCCAGCTCCGGCGTGTGAGCGCGGACTTCCTCGCGAAAGCGCTTCGCCGTCCAGGCGAAGAGCCCCGTGTTCCAGAGCGCGCCGTCTGCGATGAGCGCCAGGGCCTGCGCGGCGCTTGGCTTCTCGACGAAACGCGCGATGCGCCGGCCCGCGCCGTCGATCGCGGGCCCCGGCACGATGTAGCCGTAGCCGATCTCGGGCCTGGTCGGCCTCGCTCCGACCGTGACGACCGCGTCCGCGCTCTCGGCCAGGTCGAGCGCGGCCGTGGCCGCGGCCCGGAACGCGTCCGGCGCTTTCACGGTCCAGTCGGCGTGGAGCGAGAGGACCGTGGCGGACGGGTCGCGTGAGGCGGCCAGGGCGGTGGCCCAGGCGAGCGCCGGCGCCGTGGACGCGGCGAACGGTTCGGCCAGCACCTGGTCGGGCGGCACCGCGGGAAGCGCGGCCCGGATCGCCGGCGCGAGCACCCCCGACGTGACGACCAGCACGCGCTCGGCCGGTACGAGCGGCAGCACCCGCTCGACCGCCTCCACCAGCAGCGGTTTGGGGCCCGCGAGCGGGAGCAGCTGCTTGGGCCGTTGCGCGGTGGACAGGGGCCAGAACCGCGAGCCCACCCCGCCGGCGAGTACCACCACCCAGCGCACCCTAACCGTCCAGAGTGTCGGGCAGCGGCTCGTCGCCCATGATGGCGGAGATCTGTCGGAAGAGTTTCTTGGGCGAGAACGGCTTGGTGAGGAACGCCGCGGCGCCGAGCGCCTTGGCGCGCTCAGCGTGTCCAGTCTCGCCCGCCGCGGTCAGCACCACGAACGTCGTGGCCTTGAAGTGCGGGTCTTCGCGCGCTTCCTCGATCACATCGAGGCCGGACATTCCCGGCATGTTCACGTCCACGAGCACGCAGTCCACGTCGGGATTGTCCCTCAGGAAGGCGAGGCCCGACGGGCCGTCGCCGGCGATCGAAACGCGATATGGCCCGCGCTCGAACTGCATCCGAACGATGCGTCCGATGAAGGGTTCGTCGTCGATGACGAGGAGGTGATGCGGCGTGCTCACTCCCGTTACAGCAGCCCGGCGATCTCCGCGCGGAATCGGGCGAGATCGTAGAGCAGAGGGCCGATGTTGGTGCGCGTCCGCATCATCACCAGGAGCTTCGCGTCGGCTGAGAGGTTGGCGACGACGGCGAAGCCGGACGCGTACTCGAGGACGCCGGTGGCCAGCGAGCCCTTCGCGGCGCTCTGGCCGAGCTGGTCACACGCCTGGACTATGTTCGGAATGAGCGCGGCGAGGAGATCGGTGTCGGCGCCGTTCCCGGCGCGGCTGTCGATGGGGAGCCCATCGTTCCCCAGGATGATCACCGCCTCGACGCCATCGCGCCGGCCCAGCGCTTCGACGACGTCGCGGATGGTCGCCATGCCGCTCCTTGGGAGTGAATGGGGGTTAGGGCGTCATATCGTAGGCCCGAAGCGGGCCTCTGTCAAGCACATTCGCCCGTTGACACCGGCTTCGCAAGTCGTCTATTCTTCGCCGCTTAAGCTATGTCCGACCATTCACGGAGCAGCAATCCCGGCCGGCTGCGGCCCGCCCTGCTCGCCCTCGCCCTCGGAATCTCCGGGTGCGGCGACCCGCTCACGCTCCCGCCCGCGACCCAGGAAACGGTGGAACTCAGCTTCACGCTGTACGCGCTGACCAACACTCCCGTCGGGACCCCGTCGGCCTACAACATGGTCACGCCGGCGACGGTCCGGACCGACCGGTCGATCGACCTCGACTTCGCGGTGGACATGGTGGGCGGCGCCGCTGGGGATTCGACCGTCGTGATCATCCCGCGGGGCGCGCTGGGCTTCCAGCTGGACGGCGGCGTGCAGCGGGCGACAGCGCCCTTCGACTCGATCGCGCTGGCTCCGGTCTCCGGGTACGTGGAGGACGCGCCGCTCCCGGTGGATTCCGGCGACGTGGTACTGGTGGCCTCGCGCCGGCAGCCGTGCAACTTCGGCATCAATCGCCCCCACTATGCCAAGCTGCGTGTCGAGTCGGTGAACCGCGCCCAGCGTTCGGTCGCGTTCAAGATCCGCATCGACCCCAACTGCGGCTACCGCGGCCTCGCGCCCGGCATCCCCTCGAACTGATGATCGATCCCCGCGTCTTCCGTGACGCGGAGGCCTTTGAGGCCGCACGCGAGCGGCTCGCGCGCCGCGCGATGGGACCGGACCTCGACTCGCTGCTAGGCGAGCTGCGCGCTCAGGCCGACCGGCGGCGCCGCGCCATCGCGGAAGCGGACGCGCTGAAGGGCGAGCAGAACGCGAAGAGCCGCGAGGTGGGCGAGCGGAAGAAGCGAGGCGAGGACTCGAGCGCCCTGCTCGCCGAGCTGTCCGGGCTCTCGCAGCGGGTGCGCGCGGCCGAGGCCGCGGCCCGCGAGGCCGACGCGGCGTTCGTGGAGAAGCTGCACTTCGTCCCCAATCTCCCCGCCGCCGACGTTCCCGCGGGCGACGCCGCCCCCAACGAGGTGGTCCGCAGCTGGGGCGAGCCGATCCCGCACGACCCGTCGCGCCGGCCGCACTGGGACCTCGCCAAGGACCTCGGCATCATCGACTTCGAGCGCGGCACCAAACTCTCGGGCTCCGGGTTCCCGCTCTACGTAGGGCTGGGGGCGCG
This sequence comes from Gemmatimonadales bacterium, assembly GCA_030697825.1. Classification (NCBI taxonomy): domain Bacteria; kingdom Pseudomonadati; phylum Gemmatimonadota; class Gemmatimonadia; order Gemmatimonadales; species Gemmatimonadales bacterium. The sequence goes on from JAUYOW010000187.1 coordinate 33,310, forward strand.
GCTCGAGCGCTCCCTGATCAACTATCTGCTCCAGCTCCAGGCGCTCGAGCACGGGTACACCGAGGTATCGCCGCCGCTGCTCGTCACGCGCGAGACGATGACCGGCACCGGCCAGCTGCCGAAGTTCGAGGAAGACCTCTACCGGGCCGCGCCCGACGACCTGTTCCTCATCCCCACCGCCGAAGTGCCGGTGACCAACCTGCACCGCGGTGAGATCCTGATGGGCGAGGAACTGCCGAAACGCTACGTCGCCTACACGCCGTGCTTCCGGCGCGAAGCGGGAGCGCACGGCGCCGACACCCGCGGCATCCTTCGGGTCCACCAGTTCGACAAGGTCGAGCTGGTCTGGTTGACGCGACCTGACGCCAGCCTGGCCGCGCACGAGGATCTCACCCGTCACGCGGAGACAGCGCTGCAACGCCTCGGCCTGGCGTACCGCGTGGTGCGCATCGCGGCGCGCGACCTGGGATTCGCCAGCCACCGGCAGTACGACCTCGAGGCGTGGGCGCCGGGAGTGGGGAAGTGGCTCGAGGTGTCGAGTTGCAGCACCTACGCCGACTTCCAGGCGCGGCGAATGGACATCCGCTTCCGGCCCGGGCGCGGGGCCAAGCCCGAGTTCGTCCACACGCTGAACGGCTCGGCGCTCGGCCTGGCGCGGACCCTGATCGCCGTGCTCGAGACGTATCAGGAGCCGGACGGTGGCGTGCGCATCCCGCCGGCGCTCGTCCCGCTGATGGGAGTGGACCGCATTGGCCGCGGCGCCGCGTGAGGCTGGAAGAACAGCGGTAAGCCCGCGCACCGTGTGGGCCCTGGCGGTGCTCGCCGCGGCGCTCACCATCGTTTTCGCCGCGGTCGTGGCGCGCCACCTCACGCGCGACGCGCGGCGCGCCTCCCGCATCTACGCCAGGGTATTCGCCGGACAAGCGGATCCCCGGGAAGGCGCCGCGACCGAGGCGCTCCTCGCACTCGCCTCCGAGATCCGCGGCGAAGGGATCCCCATCGTAGTGACCAACGCCTCGGGCGTCGCCACCGACACCGCCAACCTCCCGCGGGCCATGCCGCTCGACTCGCCGGAGCTGCGGGCGTTCGTCGCCCGGCTCGACCGCGTGAATCCGCCCGTGCAGGAGCCCACGGTGGGCACCATCCACTTCGGGTCACCACCCGTGCGCGCCTATCTCCGCCTGGTGCTGGGACTCGAGCTGGCCGCGCTGCTGGCGGTGTTGGCGGCGGGGATGATCGCCTACCGGGCGGCGGTGCGCGCAGCGCGCGACCGGGTGTGGGTCGCGATGGCGCGAGAGTCCGCTCACCAACTCGGCACGCCGCTCAGCTCGTTGGCCGGCTGGATCGAGCAGCTGCGCGGGCCCGGGGGAGGCCCCGCGGCGGAGATCGCCGAGCACCTCGCCGCCGACTACGACCGCCTCGACCGCGTCTCCCGCCGCTTCGAGCGGATCGGGCAGCCGCCGCGGCGCGAGCGGCTGGACCTGGGCGCCCTCGCCGAATCGGTGGCCGCATACTTCCGGCCCCGGCTCCCCCACCGGGCCAACCGGATCGCGCTCGAGGTCCGCCTGGAGAGCGGGGCGCCGGTCGCCGAAGGCGATCCGCTGCTGCTCGAGTGGGCGGTGGAGGCGCTCGTGAAGAACGCGGTGGACGCGCTGAAGGGACGCGGCGGCGCCATCACCATCACCGTCGCCGACGAGCCGGACGCGGTCGTGCTCGCCGTGGCCGACGACGGGCCGGGCGTCCCGCGCGAGGTGCGGCATACGCTCTTCGATCCCGGCGCGACGACCAAGACCGGCGGCTGGGGACTCGGCCTGGCGCTGGCGCGGCGGATCGTCGAGGAGAGCCACGGCGGGCGCATTACGCTGGAGCCCGTCGCCGTCGGCGCTCGCTTCGCGATGCGTCTCCCGCGCGCCGGAGGGACGGCGTGATCGACGTTTCGCTCAACGACGCCCAGCGCGAGGCGGTCGCGCACGTCGAGGGGCCGATGCTCGTCCTGGCGGGCGCGGGCTCGGGCAAGACGCGGGTCCTTACCGTGCGACTCGCCCGCCTCCTCGACCAGCACGGCGTGGACCCGCGGCGCGTGCTGGCGGTCACCTTCACCAACAAGGCGGCGGCGGAGATGAAAGGCCGCGTAGCCACCCTCCTGGGCCGCGCTCCCGACGGCCTGTGGATCGGGACCTTCCACGCCGTATGCGCCCGGCTCCTGAGGCGCGAGGCGCCGCACCTCGGCTTCACGCGGACCTTCACCATCTACGACGAGGACGACAGCGAGTCACTCGTCCGCCGCGTGATAGACGATATCGGCCTGCCGCCGAAGCTGTACCCGGCGAGGGCGGTGCGGTACGAGATCTCCCGCGCCAAGAACGCGATGGTGAGCCCCGAGGCGTACGCCGCCGAAGCGCTCGATCCATGGCACGCGAACGTGGCCCGCATCTACGGCGCGACGGTACGCGCCCTCAAGCGCGCCAACGCGATGGACTTCGACGACCTGCTCCTCCACCCGCTCGAGCTGTTCCAGGCGCATCCCGAGCGGCTCGCGGACTACCGGTCGCGGTTCCAGTTCCTCCTGGTGGACGAGTACCAGGACACCAACCGCGCCCAGTACCGGTTCCTGCACGCCCTCGCGGGCGGGCACGGCAACCTCTTCGTGGTGGGCGACGATGACCAGTCCATCTACGGCTGGCGCGGCGCCGACCTCCGGAACATCCTCGAGTTCCAGCGCGACTTCGCCGGAGCACGGCTGGTGCGGCTCGAGGAGAACTACCGCTCGACCCGCCCCATTCTGGACGCGGCCAACAGCGTCATTTCGGCCAACGTCGGACGGCTTGGCAAGACGCTGCGCACCATACGCGGGGATGGGGAACCGCTCACGCTGCTGCGCGCGGCCGACGAGCGGGACGAGGCGGAGTGGCTGGTGCGCGAGTTCGCCCAGCGGGCGCGGCGAGGCGAGCACGCCTTCGACGAGATGGCGGTACTGGTGCGGACCAACGCCCAGACCCGCGCCTTCGAGGAGGAGCTGCGGCGCGGCGGCATCCCCTACCGGGTGGTGGGCGCGGTCAGCTTCTACCAGCGGCGCGAAGTGAAGGACCTGCTCGCTTACTTGCGACTGATCGTGAACCCTGACGACGACGAGGCGTTCCGCCGCGCCATCGCGGTGCCGCGGCGCGGGATCGGCGAGACGAGCCTGGTCGCGCTCGGGACCTGGGCCACGAAGTGGGGATGGTCGCTGGCACGGACGGCGGCGGCGGCGGGACGGGTGCCCGACCTCCGGGCGAAGGCGCGGGAAGGATTGGAGTCGTTCGCCGCGGAGCTGGAAGTGATGTCGCGTGAACTCGCGCCGCTCCAGCCGTCCGAGGCGCTCCGCGGCATCGTGGCGCGGCTGGGCTACGACGGCTTTCTGCTCGGTGAGGACGAGACCGGCCCCGAGCGCCTGGAGAACGTTAACGAGCTCATCAACGCCGCCGCTGCATGGTCGGAGGAGTGGGGTGCGGTCACCGAGGAGGAGGGGCTCCCGCTGGAGCGATTCCTCGCGCAGGCCGCGCTCACCACCGGCGCCGACGAGGAGGACGGCAGCGGCGTGACGATCATGACCCTGCACGCCGCCAAGGGGCTGGAGTTCCCCGTGGTCGCGGTGGCGGGGATGGAGGAAGGCCTGTTCCCGCTCTCGCGAGCCGACACGGCGGAGGGGGTCGAAGAGGAGCGCCGGCTCTGCTACGTGGGCATCACTCGCGCCAAGGACAAACTGTTCCTTTCCTACGCGAGGGCAAGGCGGCGTGGCGGCAGCCTGATGCCGTCCGCGCCCTCGCGTTTCCTCGACGACGTGCCGCCGTCGCTGGTTGAGGAGAAGGTGACGCGGCCTTCGTGGAGCATGGTGCGGGAACCGCGGCGCGGGCCGTCGCGCGAACCGGCGCGCACCTCATCGCCCGCTACCTTGGCGCTCGTCACGGAGATGGAGCACCAGGAGGCCGAGCGGAACGACGACGCGCCGCTCTACCGGCTCGGCGAGCGGGTGCGCCACCGCCGCTTCGGCGGCGGAACCATAAAGCACGTGGCCGGACGCGGCCGCGATCTCAAGGTGCAGGTGGAATTCGATGACGAGAGCGTCGGGTTGAAGCAGCTGCTTGCGGCGTATGCGGGACTCGAGAAGGAATGGGAATGACGGAGGTCTCATGTCCGTAACCCGTGACCAAATCCGGAAGATCGCCGACCTGGCGGAGCTCGGGGTCGACGATGCCGCCGCGGCCGAGCTCGAGAAACAGCTGTCGCGCATCCTCGACTACGTGGCTCAGCTGGCGGAGGTGCCTAACGACGGCGACGGCGTCCGCGACGAGCGGTCGGTGCGCCTGCGGCGCGACGATATCGCGCCGGATCCGCTGCTCAGCGACCCCCAGGACTTCGCGCCCGCGTTCAAGCAGGGGCTGTTCCTAGTGCCTCGGCTGGGCGAGCTGGACCGTGGCGAGGATGCCCCGTGACCGACTTCCGCGGGGCGGCGCTCGCCGCCGCGGTGAGGATCGCCGAGTGTGAGGCGAAGGGCACGCACGCGTTCGTCGAGTGGTCCGAGGAGGCGCTCGTCGGACAGGCGGATGCGCTTACCGCGGAGGGCGCCGGCGGACCGCTTGCCGGCCAGGTCGTCGCGGTCAAGGACGTCATCGCCGACCGCATCCATCACACGACCGCCGGCTCCCGGATCCTGAAAGGCTGGCGCTCGGCGTTCGAGGCGACCGCAGTGAAGCGGCTGCGCGAGGCCGGCGCCATCATCGCCGGGAAGACCAACTGCGACGAGTTCGCGATGGGTTCGTCAAACGAGAACTCCGCCTACGGGCCGGCGCGCAACCCGCACGACCTCGAGCGCGTGCCGGGCGGGTCAAGCGGCGGCTCGGCGGCGGCGGTGGCGGCCGGGGAGACGGTCTACGCCCTCGGCTCCGATACCGGCGGCAGTATCCGCCAGCCGGCCGGTTTCTGTAGTGTAGTCGGCCTGAAACCGACCTATGGCCGCGTCAGCCGCTACGGTTTGGTCGCTTT